>CAYWWL010000016.1:0-14284 GCA_964461925.1 uncultured Caulobacterales bacterium
GCGATCTTCCGGTCAGCCGAGACCACGGACAAAGGCCTACTGATACCCACGGAAGGCGCGAGCTTGCACGTTGAGAACATAACCTTCCGCAATACATCGTCCTGGGACCGCAATGGCGCGGGGATCCGCCACGAAGGCGTCAACCTCGATATCGTCAACTGCGTGTTCGACAGCAATGAAGACGGGGTTTTGGCCACCGGGTCGCCCGAAGGAGTGATCACCATCAAGGGATCCACGTTCGTGGACAATGGATTCGGCGACGGTCAATCGCATGGGATCTATGTCTTCGCCGCGGACACCCTATCGATCAGCGACAGCAAGTTCATTGGCACGCGCATTGGCCATCACGTCAAAAGCCTGGCTGACAAGACAATCGTCGCGAACACGCTTCTGGACGACGCCTATGGCCGCACCAGCTACGCCATCGACACCTCAAAGGGCGGCGACGTCACGATCGTCAACAATACGGTGATACAATCGGTCGACAGCGATAATTCGGCGATCTTCAATTACGACCTCACGCGCGGCGGCGCGCCGGTGGGGATCCGCATTGAAGGCAACAAGATCATCAATCGCTACGATGGCGGTCGGCTTTTGCGCAACGCCACGCGATTGGAGCCGACGATCGCGAACAATACCGTCACGAACGAAGGCCGCCGCCCTCTTAAAGAGTAGCGGCGGCCCGTCGTCTACTAGAACGTTCCCGTTACGGAGAAACGAATGTTGCGCCCGACGAAGGGCGTTACGTCCTTTAGGAAGGACGTGTGGAAGCGCACTTCCTCGTCCGTGACATTGTTCGCAGATAGCCGCAAAGCGATCGGACCATCAGCGCCGAACGGCCGATAGGTGGCGTAGAGATTGATCATCTCATAACCGTCCGTCGGCAATTCGAAATCCGCAACCTGATCTTGGTCGGAGGCGAACTCGAATTCGGCGCGCAAATCCATCGCGCCCGAACGCGCCTCGACGCCAATCAAGCCCGATACGGGCGGAATCCGCGGCAGATTTTCAGCGCCGTCATTAGCGGTCGCGCGGACATAATCGAACGCCATGTCGCCATGGATGTCGAAGACGCTCAATTGGAACAACTCCGCGTCCAGTTGCGCTTCAAAGCCGCGGAAATTCGCGTCGGCGGCGGTGAATTCAAACACATCCAACCCGTCTTCGACTTCGCCATTGGCGCGCTCGAAGATGAAGTCGTCATAGGAGGTGTAAAAGCCGTTGACGGCGAACCGTAACCGGTCCGTGACGTACCGCGCGGTGACTTCGACGCCTTTGCCGACTTCTTTATCGAGGTCCGGATTGCCGATCTCGAACGCTTCGGTCGCCAAGTGCGGGCCGTTGGAGAACAGCTCTTCGGTCGACGGGGCCCGTTCGGTGCGCATGGCCTGCAGGCCGAAGAACAGATTCTCCGTCGCTGTCCAACCGACGCCGCCGGAAATCGAAAACGCATCGAATGACCGCTCGATGGTGGCGTCGGCCGTCTCGTGATTAGTGTTCTCATAGCGACCGCCAAGTTCGAAACGCAACGCGTCCTTGGTGAATTCGGTCAGGCTAAAGATGCCGAACTGATTGCTCATGCTCGGCGGCACGAAGGCTTCTTCGCCGATCGCAGAGAAATCTCGGCTGCGATATTGGATGCCGGAAGCGCCGTTCAATTCGCCGCCCCAAAGCGTCTTGGTCTTGTTCACCAATTCTGCGCGGGCTTCCCATCCTTCATTGCTGAACACCGTGCCGGCTTCGCCATTGGGCTCGAACTCAGTGTGTTCATAGTCGGCGTAACCGAAGCGAATTTTCGCTTTGGAGAACCAGGCGAAGTCGCGATTGAGCTCGCCGGCGAGATCGAAGCGACGTTGCTTCAGGTCGATCGTCACGCCGCCCTCTTCTTCGCCCTCTTCTTCCTCTTCTTCGCCTTCCTCATGACCATGGCCGCCAGGTACGCCATAATTGGTGTCCATCATGGTGCCGGAGACGCCGATGAAGCCGTCGGCGAACACCCACGACAGGCCGGCCGAGCCGCCAGTCGTCTCATAGGCGGAGTTTTCGAGGACGCCGAACACTTCTTCTTCCTCGTCGTGCTCTTCGCCTTCCTCTTCCTCAGCTTCCTCCGCCGCACGGAATGCAGCCGATTCAGCGAAGCCAGGAATGTTGTAGTCGTCGGCGTCACGGTGGAAACCATCGACATGCAGAACGATCGCGCCGTCGCCGAACTCGCCAAGGGTCAGGTCGATCCCAGCGGCGCCCTCGAAGGCGTCGTCCGCCGTCGACAAACCGACGCGGCCGGTGACGTCGAGGCCGTCTTCCGGCGCGGCGGTCGGGATGCGATTGCTGATCACATTGACCACGCCGCCTGCCGCGGACGAACCATAGAGCAGCATCGCCGCGCCGCGAACGATTTCCACTTGTTCGGCGGTGGCTGGGTCGATGGCGACCGCGTGGTCCGGGCTGGTGACCGACGCGTCGATCGAGCCAATGCCATTGTCAAGAACGCGAATCCGATCGCCGCCAAGGCCGCGAATAATCGGCCTGCTTGCGCCTTGGCCGAAATATGTCGTCGAGATGCCCGGTTCATTCCGGAGGGTCTCACCGATGGAGTTTTGCAGACGCTGGGCCAGTTGCTCCTTCGACAAGATCGACGTGCCGACGATGGTTTCGTCGACGGTTTTTTCAAGCGGCGAGGCGGTGACGATGATTTCGTCCTCGGCAACCGTTTCTAACGCCACGGCATGGGCCGATCCCGAGCCGGCGATGACAGCGATGCCTGCTGCCGACAAAAGGAGCCGACGGCTCCGGCGCTGACTTGCGCCAAATTTATTGTAAGACACTTTACGTTCCCCTGTTCTGAACACATCTCAGCGACCGCCAGACGACCATCGTCTTTCGGCGGTCAAAATTAATTGCGTGATGAAGTTCAGACGCGGGGCGGCCCGCGGGATCGAACGGAACCGGCCGAGCGCTCAGAAAGCCGTACTGTTGGAGCGGTGATCTTTTTAATGCTGACGACGCGCGCTGGAAGCGTTGGCGCATCGTCTTTGGCGCTATTGTCGTCGCCCGCTAATACGATACAGGCGACGCAATCCGCCTCTGAGTGGAGCGCGCCGATGTCGTCGCTATGCGCCCCAGCAGCGAGAATTTGGACGCAGAAGATAGCAATAGCCGCCGCGAACACGCATGCTCGCCGCAACCCAGAATGGTCTGCGATTGAATGTCTACTCACCATAGCCACGGCCGCTTCTACCATAGCGACCTTGGGCGTGAAAGCGCTGAACCCGCTAGCTGGCTAGCAATCGTCTTATATTTCGAGCGGCCTGCCGAATGCGTTGCTCATTTTCAACAAGGCCAATCCGCACGAAACCTTCGCCTGCCTCGCCGAAGCCGACCCCCGGCGCCACCGCCACGTCAGCTTCACGCATCAACAATTTCGCGAATTCCACCGATCCCAGATGCTCATAACGGGCGGGCACAGGCGCCCAAGCGAACATGGACGCTGGCGGCGGCGGCACGTCCCAACCGGCGCGGCCGAACGCCTCCACCAAAGTGTCGCGACGGGCGCGGTAGATCGCACGGATCTCGTCAACGCATTCCTGCGGCCCGTCCAGTGCCGCTGCCGCGGCGACTTGGATCGGTGTGTAAGCGCCATAATCGAGGTACGATTTCACGCGCGCGAGAGCTCGGATCAGCCGATCATTGCCCACCGCCATGCCGACGCGGAATCCGGCCATGGCGTAGGTCTTCGACAACGAGTTCACTTCGACGGCGATTTCTTTCGCGCCTTTTACTTGCAGGATCGATGGCGGCGGCGAGTCAAAATATATCTCCGCATACGCCATATCGGACAACACGATGACTTCGAATTTCTTCGCCAACGCCACGACCTCTTTGTAATAGTCGAGATCGACCACATGGGTAGTCGGGTTGGACGGATAGTTTAACACCAAGGCGGTCGGCGCCGGTTTGATCGAAGAAATGGCTTTTTCCAGGCCGCGCAGATACGCCTCTGGGTCAGGCGCGGGCACGGCGCGAATGAAGCCGCCAGCGATGATGAAGCCATAGGCGTGGATGGGGTAGGCGGGATCCGGCGCCAGAATGACGTCGCCTGGCGCGGTGATCGCTTGGGCGAGATTAGCGAATCCTTCTTTCGAGCCGAGAGTCGCGATCACTTCGGTGTCTGGGTCGACCTTGACGCCGAAGCGACGCTCATAATACCGCGCCATGGATCGACGCAGACCAGGCACGCCGCGTGACGCGGAATATCGGCTGGCGCGCGGCTTCCAGACGGTCTCGACGACCTTTTCGAGAATATGCGGCGGCGTCGGCATGTCGGGATTGCCCATGCCGAAATCGATCACGTCGCGCCCCTCGCCGCGCAGTTGCGCCTTCAGCGCGTTCACTTCTTCGAAAACGTAAGGCGGCAGACGTTTGATTCGGTGGAATTGGGTGTCGTCAATAATCATAGGAATGCGCGCGATGGCGCCCAGTTCAATCTAATTTCAACAATCCGGCGCAGTCCATCGCCAGCATCCGAGCTATAGCCATAAGTCGATGGTGAATACAAATAATTGACGAAAAATAGGCGCAATTGCAGCCCTACTGCGAAAACTTATTTTGACGGCGCCTCTAACGCATTAGGCTGTACTCGATATTTGCCCAATAGGACCAACCTTATGAAACACGCCATTTTCAGCGTTGCGGCAATCATGCTCGCCGCCTGCGCCCCATCCAACGACGGCGCGCCCGCCACCGCCTCCGGCGCTGGGTCGGACATCGTCGAGCCTATGACCGCGCCGCCGCGCGGCGTCGCCACAGCGGCGACGAAAGCCGCCAATGGCGCGATCGCGCAACATCTCGCCCTCGATATCGGCGACGACCTGGAGAACGCGCGGCGTGGACGGATCAATTTTATCGACGACGACGCGATACGCAGCGAAGACGGCGACATTGTCTGGGCGATCAATCAGTTCGACTTCCTCAACGGGCCGGTCGCCGACACCGTCAACCCTTCCCTATGGAGACAATCTGCTCTAGCAGCCTACCACGGATTGTTCGAAGTCGCCGACGGCATTTGGCAAGTCCGCGGCTATGATCTCGCCGTGATGTCCGTTATCGCTGGGGAGACCGGTTGGATTATCGTCGATCCGCTGACGGCAGTGGAGACCGCCGCGGCGGCGTTGAAGTTGGTCAACGAAACTCTCGGCGAACGCCCTGTCAGCGCGGTCATCTACACCCACTCCCATATCGACCATTTCGGCGGCGTACGCGGCGTATTGCCGGATGAAGAACCTGGCGAAACGCCAATCATCGCACCCCATGGCTTCGCCGATCATGCGGTCGCTGAAAACCTGCTGGCCGGCAATCATATGAGCCGTCGGGCGATCCTAATGTTCGGCTCCGCCCTCTCCCGCGATCCTCTCGGCCATGTGGGTTCCGGCCTTGGGCCCGGCATTCCGGCAGGTCAGACGAGCTTAATGTTGCCGACTGAAGAAATTCCCCCCGCCGGGGGCATGCGCATGATCGACGGCGTGGAGTTTGAATTCATCGACGCCGGCGGCACCGAAGCGCCGTCGGAATTCATGTTCTATCTGCCAGGCAAGAAGGCGCTGTGCACCGCGGAGGTCGCCACCGCCACCTTGCATAACCTTTTGACGCCGCGCGGCGCGAAAGTCCGCGACGCTTTGTCATGGAGCACGGTGATCGACAATGTCTTGGTGCGCTACGGCGATAAGTCTGACGTGGTGTTCGCCTCGCATCATTGGCCAACATGGGGAACGGAAAAGGTCAAGCAATTCCTCGCCGGCCAGCGGGACACATATCGCTATATCCACGATCAGACGCTGCGCCTTGCGAACGCCGGCGCAACCATGACCGAAGCGGCCGAGCTTGTCGCCGAACCGACGATGCAAGAAGCGGATTTCTTCAATCGCGGTTATTACGGAACGCTCAATCATAACGTCAAAGCGGTCTATCAATTTTACTTCGGCTGGTGGGACGGCGTGCCGGCGAAGTATTTTAAACTTCCCCACGAACAGACCGCCGCCCGTTATGTCGACGCCATGGGCGGCGTCGACAAGGTGCTGGCGATCGGCGTCGACGCTTTTGCGGCGGGAGATTATCGCTGGGCGGCGGAAGTCTTTAATCACGCCGTGTTCGCCGACCCGAAAAACAAAAAGGCCAAGGATTGGCTTGCCGCATCCTATGAACAACTAGGCTTCCAGGCCGAAAGCGGCGCTTGGCGCAGTTATTTTCTCACTGCCGCCCAAGAACTGCGCCAGGGCAAACCGAAACTGCCCGACCCGACTCTCGGCAGCGCTGAATTCCTGCGCGCCGTGCCCTCAAAAGACTTATTCAACGCCCTTGCTTCGCGCCTGCCGGCCGGCAAAATCAAAAGAGATCCCTATACGATCAATTTTGTTTTCACGGACACCGGAGAGACGATCGCCGTCAGCGTCGGGCCGATGGTCGCTACGCCGCGCGATTTCGCCGCTGACGACGCAGTGGCCACGGTGACCACGGAACGCCGCCTTTTTGACAAGGTTTTGTTGGAAGAGGTCGGATTCGTCGCGCAGATCGTCAAAGGCAATATCAAGTTGGAAGGCGATCGGGGCGCTGTGGTCGCGTTTCTCGGCGCGCTTGAAAAACCGCCTTTTTGGTTTGACGTCGTCACGCCGTAACAATCTGCGCCTCGCTCTTTTCCTAAGCGCGGTTCCGTGGTCGACTGAACGACCCAAGACTTTGCGGTCAAGGACAATGCGATAGGGGATGGAAATGAAGAGCGGATTTGCGATTGTCGGCGCCGTTCTTGTCGGCGCTTTCGCGGGCGCCGCGACGGCGGCGGTGAAGGGAGGCCTCGTCGGCGACAGCTCATTGAGCGCCGTCGACGGCATAAATGTGGACGGGTGGAAATCGGACTGGGCGATCGGATCGAGCGCCGCCGACCCTTACACCAGGGCCATGGTCGCGCGCCGTGGACTGCTCGCCCTCGCCAAGGAAGAAGCGGTGTATTTCACGACGGTGACGGACTCCGGAGGCGAACCATTGCGTGAGAGCTGCCGTTACGAATTGACAGGCGGAAATTATCCCGGCGATTGGTGGTCGATAACGCTCTATGATCAAAAGAGCCGCCTCCCGATGAATGACGACAACGCCTTGTCAATCGACGCGACTAACGCCGAGGGCGTTCCCTGGCGCAGCGTCATCGCCGCGACGAGGCCGACGACGGGACATTGGATCTCGTCGAAGAACGGCGGCGCGTTCGATTTGACCTTGCGAATCTATAAACCCACCGAGGCGCTGTTGAGAGCGCCTGAAGAGACGCTGACGCCGCCCACGGTTACGCTTTTAGACTGCGGAGCCGCGTCATGACGAGAATCCTGTTCACGCTCGCCGCTTTTCTTGCTGCCGCAGTCGCCGGCCATCTCCTCATGATCCGCGCCATCCCCTCCATCGTGATGGGCAAAGCGATCGACGCCTTGATTGAGCTCGACGCGCCGATGCACGCCTTCGCTTTATCGCCGAAGATGACGCCGCAAACTCAGACCGTGGTTCGTCCGTCTCCGGATCTCGCCTATTCGATCTGCATTTTCGACCTCGCCAAAGGGGACGTCATGGTCGAGGCGGCGCCGTGGCGCGACTACGCGTCATTGTCTGTTTTCGACGCTTCAACCAACAATGTTTTCGTCACGTCGCTGGAGCAGGACGTAGAAGCGCCGCGTGGGGTCATGATCACCAAGGCCGGACGCGACGCTGACGCCCCGGCAGGTCTTCCTCTACTATCCCTGGACGCCAATCGCGGCGTGATCTTGATCCGTCGGCTGGCGCCGACGCAGGCGCTATTTGACGAGGCCGCGGCGCTTACTGCGCAGGATAAGTGCGCCCTCCGAGAAAGGCCGGCTTAAGCGGCGACGTGGACGGCCATATCAGAACCTTGCCTCCCGGCTAGTCCGCAGCGGCGGCTTCGACATCGCGAACAATGCGAAATCCGATATGGTTGGTGGAGAAGTTCGATTCGTGGGGCTGGCGCGCTTCAGGGCGAAATCGCCGGCAGAAATTTTTCGCGCAAAGGAACGAGCCGCCCTTGATCGTATGTTGTCCGACGCCGCGGTAGGGCGAGGCCGTCCATTCCCAGACATTGCCGATAAGATCATAAACGCCATCCTCGCTTGGCGCGAAGCATCCGACGGGCGCGACGCCCGCATAGCCGTCCGCGGCGTCGTTCATGAACGGGAACATGCCTTGCCACGTATTGGCGATCGGCGCGCCATCGTCGTCGAATGCGCCAGAATCGCGCCGCGCGGGATCGCTGAGCGCCGCCTGGGCGGCGCGTTCAAATTCTTCCTCCGTCGGTAGTCGCCCTCCGGCCCAACGCGCGTAGGCGTTCGCGTCATGATGCGACACATGGGTCACTGGGCGCTGATCGGCGCTCGGATCTTGAACCGTCACGCCGCCAGGCCGGTCCCAGCGCGCGCTTTCATCGAGTCGCCACGGCCCGGCCGGCGACGCCGATTGGTTCGGGTCGAACACCGCCGAACCCGCGCCGATCGCATCAGCCTCAATAGACTTCTCGACGTCCGTTTTGTAACCGGTGGCGGCGACGAACGCGGCGAATTGCGCGATCGTCACCTCATGGATCTGAATCTCGAACGGCGCGACCTCAGCGGCGCCGCTCCCGCGCTCCTCCGGATAGATCGCATACGTTCCTTTTTCGACGACGCCGCCAGCTATCGGCGCGAAGGCGCCGATCTGCGCGTCCGTCAAACAGACAGCTTCCGGCGTCGCGTCGCTGCGATCGCACCCGCTCGCGACCAAGCAGGCCGCGATAGCCACGAACAGTCCGGGCGCCGTCGCAAGATTGCAGCTCTTCATCGTCATCAAGACGCAAGATAGGCCGCGCACCCTGCGGCCGACAAGAGCGGATCAAGCGTGTCGCGCGCGTGCTCGCTTAGCGCCCCATAGCGCTTTTTCAACTCGGCGTAACATTTCCCTTGATACTTAAACGGCGCTTGGCGGAACGAATGGCCACGAAGTTCAATGCGCACAGCCTCTTCGCCGGTCGCCAGCGCCGCCGCGTTCGCCTTCAAGAACGGCAAATAGACCTCGCCGATCTGGCTGAGCAAAGTCGCGACCAATGGCGCGTTCCGCGCTGCGCCGGGCGCCCATTCGCCGTCGACGCCAGAGAGATCATGAAGGTTCTCGATCCAGCGGTAGCAGTATGGGAATCGATCGCGCATTAACGCCTGGGGCGTTGGATCGACTGCGAATTGGGACATTTGCCCATACAGGCCAAACTCCGCGCGAGACGGCCGATCGCCGAAAATATAGAACCCGTCAGCCACATGTGCGTCGATCGCGGCCATGACTTCTTCAGCGGTCTCCTCCACTAGATCGTAATTTTCCGGAGCGCTGACGATCCCGGCGAGCCGTTCGATTTGACGTTCGGCGAATTGGGCGCCAAAGGCGTTGATCTTCTCCGCGCCGCCGCCATGGAAATAATCAAACGCCAACCAGTTCGACATCACCTTCTGATCGATTTCACGTCGCCAGCGATATTGGAACATGGCCTTGGTCAACCATTCGTCGGCGAAATCTTCGATTAAATAGGCGAGAAACGCGTCAGCCTCATCCGGCGGCACAATGCTGCGTTCTGGATGACGCTCCTCCAGCGTGTCGATGAGCGTGGTCGATTCATTGGCGTAGGCGCCATCAGGAAACCGCAATACAGGAATGACGGGCACTTTCACTGCCGATTGGGATTTCTGAAACGCTTCCTCCCCGCTGCGCCAAATATGCACGATACGGCGATAGCGTAAGATCGCGCGCATTTTTAGCGAATAGGGCGAAGCGAGCGCGCCGTAGAGTTCGTATGGAGCGGACATTAGGATCGTTTCCCGACTGTGTTGCGACGAAGAGTTACGTTATACTAAAGGTCGTATAGCCTGTTCCGGCAATCGGTTTTGGCAGTCAGAGTTTCAATCGATTTAGCGATTGCGGAAGCGACGCGCTTCTCTCATTCGACCAGTGAATAGGCGGCCCAATGGCGACTCACAACGACACGATTGATCCAGTTGCGGTTCATGGACTTGACCTTTCCTATTTCACAGGAAAGATCGAGGCTTATCTGCGGACGATTGGCTTGGCGTACAGGCTTGAGGAAATGACTACCGGGTCCTTTCAAGCGCTCGCGCAGCGCACGGGCGTCCGGCAGATGCCGCAGGTCGAATTGCCGGACGGGACGTGGCTCACGGATACACCGCAGATAATCGACGCAATGGAGGCGCGCGGCGGCGGCTTGATCACGCCGCCGGATCCAGCTTGCGCCTTTATCGCCCACGCGTTGGAGGATTATGGCGATGAATGGCTGTGGCGCCCGGCGCTTTACTATCGCTGGGCGTTTAAAGCCGACGCGGAATTGATGAGCCGCCGACTGGCGGAAGGCATGCTGCGAGACATCCCCGGCCCGCTATTCGCTCGCAAACATTTCATCCGACTACGGCAACAATGGACCTATCTCCGGAAGGACGGCGTGACACCGCGCACGGCGCCCGCGATCGAAGCGCTATATCGCTCGACGCTGCAATCGTTGGAGCTCATTCTTTCCCAGCGTCCCTTCCTCCTCGGCGCGCGACCAACCCGCGCCGATTTCGGATTTTTCGGCGGATTTTTCCGACACTTCTTCAGCGACCCAACGCCGGCGACGATCATGCGCGCAACTGCGCCGGCGACTATGGCTTGGGTGGCCCGGCTATGGGCGTTATCGCCGGACGACATCAGCGATTGCGCGTTTCCGGTCGGCGTGCCCAGCGACTTAGCGTCCATTGCCGACGCTTTCAGCGGGCGCTTCCTGCCCTATTGTCTGGCCAATGAGAAAGCCGTGGCCGAAGGCGCCGTCAACGTGCAATGGCGCGACGGAGAGGCGGCGTTCACGACGCCCGCTAATGGTTATCGCGTTTGGCGGCTGCATCGCTTAAGAGGGTTTTGGCGCGCTTTGCCCGACCATGCCCGCCGCGAGGTTGGAGGCTGGCTGGGCGAACGCGGTGCGCGCATTCTCGACGCAGACAATCTGTGCGAAATCGCCCGCCCCGTCGGAGGCGGCGTTGTCGATCGCACGTGGCGAAAGGCGGAATCGCCAGCGTGATCGACGCCCGCCTTCCCATCGATGCGGTTCTCCCGGACGTTCGCGCCGCCTTGCGCGAGCATCCGCGCTTGGTGCTCGCCGCTCCGCCCGGCGCCGGCAAGACCACGAAGACGCCGTTAGCGCTCTTGGACGCGCCCTGGCGCCACGGTCGCATCCTCTTGTTGGAGCCACGGCGGATCGCTGCGCGGGCGGCGGCGGAACGGATGGCGAGAAGCCTTGGCGAAAAGGTCGGCGCAACCGTCGGCCTAACCACTCGCGTCGACCGCCGTGTCGCCGATAAGACGAAAATAGAAGTCGTCACCGACGGATTGTTCACCCGGCGGATAATCGCCGACCCGGAATTGTCAGACGTGTCGGCGGTCATCTTCGACGAGTTTCACGAGCGCTCGTTGAACATCGACCTAGGGCTCGCCTTAGCAATGGAGGCGCAGGCTGCGCTGCGGCCGGATCTGCGGCTTGTCTTAATGTCGGCGACGATCGACGTCGAAACTCTGGCGACGGCGATCGACGCGCGCAAAGTGGAGAGCGAAGGCCGCTCATATCCCGTCGATATTCGATATCTCGGCGCCTTGGACGATCGCACCGACGTCGCCGCCGCGATCGCCACGCGGCGGGCGCTGGCCGCACATGACGGTTCCGTCCTCGTTTTTTTGCCGGGCCGGCGGGAGATTGATCGGTGCGCCGAACGCTTGACCGAGCTCGACGCCGATGTCGCCATCGCCCCGCTTTACGGCGCCTTGGCGCCCGCTGACCAGGACCGCGCCATCGCGCCAGCGCCGGATGGAAAGCGCAAAGTCGTGCTCGCTACCGACATCGCCGAAAGCTCACTGACGATCGACGGCGTTCATGTCGTCATCGACGCTGGACTCGCTCGGGTCGCCACGTTCGATCCAACCGTGGGCGCAACGGTTCTGTCGACGCGCCGCGCCGCTAAGGCCAATGTCGACCAACGCGCCGGTCGCGCCGGGCGCCTCGGCCCCGGCGTATGCTATCGGCTCTGGGACGAGCCCGCGACCATGGGGCTCGCCGCCGCCGCGACGCCAGAGATCGCCTCAAGCGATTTGTCGGGACTCGTCCTATCGCTGTTGGAGTGGGGCGAACAATCGCCGCTCAATCTGTTTTGGCTGACCCCGCCCTCGCAAGGACGCTTAGAAGCGGCGACCGCTCTGCTGCATGACCTCGGCGCCATCGACGCAAGCGGCGCTCTTACCGAGGTTGGCGCGGCCATGGCGCGCTTGCCAATGGCGCCGCGCATGGCGGCGTTGATCGTGCGGCAGGAAACGCCTGAAGCGAAGGCTCTAGCCGCCCGCGCCGCGGCGGTTCTATCCGAACCTGGCCTCGGCGGTAGATCCATAGATCTGCGCCGTCGCCTCGAGGGTTTCGTCCGGGATCGATCGCCGCGGGCCCGCAAGATGGCGTCGATGGCCGCCAATTGGGCTGGCGGATCGCACATTGATGGCGGCGATAAGATCGGCGCTGTCCTCGCCAAAGGCGCCCCAGGCTGGATCGCCCGTCGCCGTGGTCAGCATGGAGACTATCTCCTCGCCAATGGCCGGGCGGCGCGATTGCCCGACAATGATCCGTTGATGTCTGAAGAATGGCTCGCCATAGCGGATGTCACCGGCGCCGCCGGGGTCGGCCGCATTACGGCCGCCGCTCCAATTGACGAGAATATCGCGCTGACGAATGGCGACCTGAAAATCGAGGAGATCGCAGAATTTGACCAAAAGACGTTGGCCTTGCGCGCCCGACGGGTGAAGCGTCTAGGAGCGATCCGGTTGAATGCGACGCCGCTGACGGCGCCGTCGAAAGACGTGGCGGCGGCGGCGCTCTTAAGCGCGGTGCGCGAGAGCGGCCTCTCGCTGTTGCCAAACCATGCCGCCATCGCGACCAGCTTGGCCCGATTGAAAATCTGCGCTGACGTTGATCCAGACGGTTTTCCTCAAATTACGGAAGATGATCTTCTTTCAAGGCTGGAGGACTGGTTGTCGCCGTTGCTCGGCGACCCGCCGTCATTGACGCGGCCCGCCGCCTCGGCCCTCGCCGACGCGGTCTTAAGCCATTGTCACTGGGATGCGCCGCGGCTTGCGAACGAATTGGCGCCCCTGGACTTGACGCTCCCTAGCGGGCGCAAAGCAGCGATCAATTATCTCGGCGACGGGGCGCCGTTCATCGAGGCCCGAGTGCAGGAGTGCTATGGACTTAGCGCACATCCGAGCTTGGCCGACGGGCGCACGCCAGTGGCGATCCACCTGCTCTCCCCGGCCAAACGACCGGTCGCCATCACCGCCGATCTACCCGGCTTTTGGCGCGGCGGTTACGCCGACATGGCGAAAGACATGCGCAGTCGCTATCCGAAGCACGATTGGCCGGACGATCCCGCAACGGCGAAACCCCATGAAGGCCGCACCAAAGCGCGACTTTGACGGCATTAGAAAACTAAATCCGTTTGAAACGGTCGGCGTTCGCCCGCAATTGCACAATGTCGCCGACCCGCACGAGCTGGCCGGTAACCTCCACAGCGTCCGCCACGATCGGCAGGATCGCGTCGCTAATCGGGCCGCCTTCGTCGTCGGTCATCAATAGGACGGCCTCCCGCCCATCCTCCGTACGCGCCCAAAAGCTTGGCGGGATGCCGCCGCGAATGCACAGACTTGCGCAGGCTTTGTGAGTGCGCCCACGCGCCGGCCGCATCACGCCGAAGAAGCATTTGCTGTCCATCACCATGCCGCGCAAGGAGGCTTCGCCGAGGGGCTCAGGCGTCGGCGCTTGATAGCGCGCCGCGGCGCCGTCCGGCGCGCTGGTTTCGGTGAGCCAATTGTCGAGCAATAACGGCACTTCGAGCATTTGCCGGTTTCTGCGTTCAATAAGGACCCCGGCCGCGGAAACCCACGCGCCATTGCGCTCGTCGAGCTTCAATCCGCTGGTGCACTTGCCTTCGGCGACGATCAATGTCGTTCGCATGCCCGACGGCGCGCTTGCGTCCGGCGAAACGAGCATCGGGTACGGATCACGCAATAAATAGCCGTCCACCGTATGGGTTGCGTCAGTGAGCCATGCGCCGGTGCCAGGATCGCTCAGATTGCTCGCGGTCGCATAAGCGCCGCCAGCCACCGCAGCGGTCAGCGCTGGCAGTGCCGCGCGGAGACATAGGCG
>CAYWWL010000017.1:0-14265 GCA_964461925.1 uncultured Caulobacterales bacterium
CCCGGCGTCAATGATACTGTCGGCCCGTCAGGCCCCGCGCCGACGAGGGCGAACGGCCGAAGATCGACATGGCGCGACCCGACGTCGCCGCCGGCGAGAGTCGGACATGTCGATAGGCTCAGGGTCGGCTGGGCGATATAGCCGCCCGGATTTTCTTCGATTTTCTTGGCGAACGCAGCGCGCTCTTCGTCGCTCGCATGGGGGCCGATCATGAGACCATAACCGCCCGATCCGTGCACGTCCTTCACGACCAACTCGTCGAGATGGGCGAGCACATGGGCGCGGTCTTCGGGATCGCCGCATTTCCAGGTCGGTACGTTCGGCAAGAGCGGTTCTTCGCCGAGATAATAGCGGATCATGTCCGGCACATAGGTGTAGATTGCTTTGTCGTCGGCGATCCCCGCCCCAGGCGCGCTCACCAATGTGACGCCGCCAGCCTCGTAGGCCCGGATAATGCCCGGTACGCCGAGGACGGAGTCCGGGTTGAACCGTTCCGGATCGATATATTCGTCGTCGATGCGGCGGTAGATGACGTCGACCCGGCGGGGGCCGCACGTGGTGCGCATATAGACGAAGTCGCCCTCGACATAGAGGTCCGCCCCCTCGACCAGTTCCGCGCCCATTTCATCCGCAAGGAAACAATGCTCGTAAAAAGCGCTGTTGAACGGCCCTGGTGTGAGGATCGCAATGGTCGGGTCGCCGTCGCATAGCGGCGGCGCGACGCTGCGCAGGGTGGCGCGCAATTGCGCCGGATAGCTCTCCACCGGCGCGATCGCGTCGGTTTCGAACAGGTTCGGGAACAGCCGCATCATGATTTCCCGGTTCTCGAGCATATAGGAAACGCCCGACGGGGTGCGGCAATTGTCTTCAAGGACGTAGAATTCGTCGTCGCCGACGCGGACGATATCGATGCCGACGATATGACTATAGACGCCGGCCGGCGGGCTGACGCCCTTCATCACCGGCTGGTAGGCCTCATTCTCATAAACCAGCGCTTCCGGCACGATCCCATCGCGCAAAATGTCGCCGTCATGGTAGACGTCCCATATGAAACGATTGAGCGCGATGGCGCGCTGGGTGATCCCCGCCGACAAGCGCGCCCATTCGTCGGCGCTGAACACTCGCGGGATCAAATCAAAGGGGATCAGACGCTCCGGATCGCCGCCCTCGCCATAGACGCAAAACGTGATGCCGACCTTGCGAAAGATGGTTTCGGCTTCCAATCGTTTTTGATCTAGCGCGTCGAGACCGACCTCGTCGATCCAAGCCTTGACGTTTCGATAAGGCGCACGGACATCCGTTCCGGCGATCATCTCGTCGTACATTGAATGGCCTTCCTACCTTGAAATCGAATTCCGTCGCGCGGCTTTACGATAACAATAACATGGCAATTGATGCAATTATTTAGCAGATTGCTCCTAGAGGAAGCCGGGCGTTTCCGTTGCCCGAAGGAAAGACCCAAGCCATGCCCATCATTACCGCGCTTACGCACCGCACCCGGTATGACTACGACACATTGATCGCCCTCGGGCCCCAAGTCGTCCGCCTGCGTCCGGCGCCCCATGCCCGCACCAAGATCCTTTCCTATGGGCTAAAAATTGAGCCGAGCGATCATTTTTTGAATTGGCAACAAGACCCCTTCGGCAACTATCTCGCGCGGATTGTCGCACCGGAACGCACGAAACATTTCGAAGTGACCGTCGACCTCGTGGCGGACATGACGCCGATTAATCCGTTCGATTACTTCTTGGAAGAAAGCGCCTCGCTTGCACCATTCGACTATGACGCAGAGGCTAAGGCCGATCTCACCCCTTATCTGGAACTCGTGTCCGGCGGTCCGCTGTTCGAAAAGCTCGTGACGGAGGAAGAAAAGATCTGGCGCCCCGCAAGCGAAGACGACCGGCAATCGACCAATGACTATATCGTCGGGGTCAATCAACGCCTGGAACAACGGATCGCGTACACCACTCGGATGGAGCCAGGCGTACAGACGCCGGAGGAAACGCTGGACAAAGCGCTCGGCTCGTGTCGCGATTCCGCTTGGCTGTTGGTCGCCCTGCTACGCCGGCTCGGCCTCGCCGCGCGGTTCGTGTCCGGATATTTGATCCAATTGAAGGCCGACGAAACCGCCATCGACGGACCGTCGGGACCAAGCGAAGACTTCACCGACCTGCACGCCTGGGCCGAAGTCTATCTGCCAGGCGCCGGCTGGATCGGCCTTGACCCGACGTCCGGCCTGTTCGCCGGCGAAGGCCATATCCCCCTCGCCGCGACGCCGGCGCCCAAATCCGCAGCGCCGATCTCCGGCGGGCATGAACCGTGCGAGGTCGAATTCAGCTTCGAGATGTCGGTCGAGCGGGTCGCCGAGACGAGCCGGGTTAGCTTGCCGTTCACCGACCAACAATGGCGCGCGGTCCAGAACGCCGGCGCCGCCATCGACGAGACGCTCGTCGCCGACGACGTTCGCCTGACCATGGGCGGCGAACCAACCTTCGTCGCCGCCGCCGACCGCGACGCCCCGGAATGGAATATTGACGCCGTCGGCCCAACCAAGCGCGTCTACGCCGACGCGCTAATCCGTAAGCTGCGCGATCATTTCGCTCCTGACGGCTTGCTGCAGTACGGCCAAGGCAAATGGTACCCCGGCGAACAATTGCCGCGCTGGGCGTTCGCGCTCTATTGGCGCGAAGATGGCGCGCCGATCTGGCGCGACGCCAAGCTTATCGCTTCGGAGAGCGAGGCGCGCGCCGACACGATCGAGACCGCCGCAACGTTTACGGACAATCTTTGCGAACAGCTCGGCGTCGAGCCTGATTTCGCCATGCCGGCGTTTGAAGACGCCGCCGCCTATCTTTTGCGCGAACAAAATCTGCCGGAGAACGTCGACCCGATCGACAATCGCCTCGACGAACCGGAAGAGCGTGCACGCTTGGCCCGGGTGTTCGATCAAGGCCTCGGCAAGCCCACCGCCTTCGTAATGCCGATCCAAGCGCAACAATCCCCAGATCGCCGCCCTCGCCGCGCCTATCGCTGGATCAGCGAGAAATGGCGCACGCGACGGGGTCGACTGTTTCTCAATCCCGGCGACAGCCCGTCCGGCTTCCGCCTGCCCCTTGGCGCGCTCGCCTATGTCGATCCGGCGCGCCGACCGGAAATCATTCCCCGCGATCCCTTCGCAGCGCGCGGCCCCTTGCCCGCCGTCACGCCGACGATGCAATCTCGCGCCGGGGTCGGCGGCTACGGCGCGCCGCCGCCTCAGGACGGCTGGGCGGGCGAAGAGCTAGCCGCCTACGAAGATATTCCTCCGGGAGCCGCATTTTACGGAACAGGCCCCGGCATTCGAACCGCCCTCACCGTCGAACCGCGTGACGGCGTAATTTGCGTATTTTTGCCGCCGCTGCGGTCAGCCGATGAATATGTCGATCTCGTCGCCGCCATTGAAGACGCCGCCGCCGCCACCAATACGCCAGTGCACATTGAGGGCTACCCGCCGCCGTCAGATCCGCGACTGAATGTGATCAAGGTGACGCCGGACCCTGGGGTCATTGAAGTGAACGTGCAGCCGTCACGCGATTGGGCTGAACAGATCGACATCACAAAGACGGTCTATCGCGTGGCGCGCGAGTGCGGGCTTGAAGCCTCGAAGTTCGCGATCGACGGTCGCCCTGCCGGCTCCGGCGGCGGCGCCCACATCGTCGTCGGCGGCGCGACGCCGGCGGACAGCCCGTTCTTGCGCCGGCCGGACGTCTTGGCGTCGATTATCCGATATTGGCAAAATCATCCGGCGTTGTCCTATTTCTTCGCCGGCATGTTCGTCGGCCCAACCAGCCAGGCTCCACGGATCGACGAAGCGCGACACGACACGCTCTATGAGATGGAAATCGCCTTGGCGCAGGTTCCAGATCCATTTGCAGCGTCCGGCATGGACTGTCCGCCATGGCTTGTGGATCGTATCTTCCGGCATCTCCTGACCGACTCCGCCGGCAACACCCACCGTTCAGAAATCTGCATCGACAAACTTTACTCTCCCGACGGACCGACTGGCCGCCTCGGCCTGGTGGAGTTCCGCGGCTTTGAAATGCCGCCCCACGCGGAGATGAACTTGGCGCAGCAGTTGTTATTGCGCGCCTTAATCGCTTGGTTTTGGCGCACGCCCTATACTGCGCCACTAAAACCGTTCGGGCCGGCATTGACCGACCGCTATATGCTGCCGCATTTCCTGCTCGAAGACCTAAACGGGATTCTCGCCGAACTTTCCGCCGCACTCAGCCTCGATTTCGATCCCGCATGGTTCGATGCGCAATATGAGTTCCGCTTCCCCTTGATCGGCGCGATCGACGGCGGCGGCGCGGAGATGGAACTGCGCGCGGCTTTAGAGCCCTGGCACGTATTGGGCGAAGAGAGCGCCGCCGGCGGGACGTCGCGCTTTGTGGATAACTCCGTTGAACGGTTGCAGGTGATCGTGAAAAATCTGGACGAAAGCCGCTATGCGATCGCGTGCAATGGCGTGCGTCTGCCGCTGAAGTCGCTGGCGGACGGCGGTGGGAAGATCGCCGGCGTCCGGTTCCGCTCTTGGCTGCCGCCGTCATGCCTACACCCGACCATTGCGCCGCACACGCCTCTCGTCTTTGACATTTATGATCTGAACGCGGGCCGATCGATCGCCGGGTGCACCTATCACGCCGTTCATCCTGGCGGTCGAAATTATGAAACCCAACCGGTCAACGCGCTCGAAGCCGATGGCCGTAGACAAGCGCGCTTCCAGAGGATCGGCAGCGCCCCAGGCGCATTCGCGTTACGCGAACCGGCGCAAAGCGCGATCATGCCGCTGACTTTGGATCTGCGCCGCCTATGAGGAGGCGCGCAGTCCTGGCGCGGTTAGCGCCGGGCCTGCATCATTGGTCAACGCGCGGCGCACTAGCGCTTCTGCATCGGCGTGGGAATGCCCGACCAGGCGCATAACCGCCTCGCAGGCGTCAACATTCGCGTCGAACGCAGCGCCGTCCTCCATGCGCAAGTCGATCGTCAGCGTGATCAACGCCGTCAGCTGTCTGAACAAGACGTCCGTCGGCGCGGTCACGAACGCCCCCGCTTCGACCGCCGCCTTCACGTGGCCAAGAAACAATTCCGCGAATACGTCCGCCGACGCTTCATACCGGCGCATGCCCAACAGCATGATCGCGCCTCGCTCCTCTGCGTTCACGGCGTCGGAAATTAGTCGATCCACGACTTGGATAAAACGATCAGCGCCATTCGGCATGGCGCTAAGATCCTCAATGATCCGCTCATCGATATCACGAGCGATTAGCGATGCAGCCGTGATGATCAACTCATCGCGGCCGACGAAATGATTGTAAAACGTACCCTGGGCTAACCCAGCGTACCGAGCGATATCGTTGACGGTTGCGTCGCTAAATCCTTTGTCAGCAATTACTGCGACGCCGCCATCGAGCAGCGCCGCGCGCGTGCGCTCCCGCTTGGACTTGCCGACCGCCTTAGCTTGGAAATATCCCTTCATTTCCCCTCTTAGGTTCATATTACAACCGGACAATTCCACACTTCTTCACCTTTTGTCAAAATTGAGGAACATTATATTTTTAGAGATCGCGTCATATTTCATATATAATCAAATATAAATGAAGTAATGTAATTCAATTCGACTAATAATTACGCCTATTGAGCGTTCAAGTCGCCGCTGACGAACGCTTGCTGGCGCGCAATCTCTTCGCCCAAAAATAATCTCGAAACAGATCAATAAACCGCGCGCTCCAGAACGAGTTTGTGCGCGAGCGCTCATGGCAAGCGGCGTCAAGCGGCGCCAATATTCATTCAGGAGCGCGAACTCTAAAACGCCAGTCGCACGCCGCCCGACACGCGGCGCACCTGACCGGGCCGTGCGCGCCCCGCTGGCCGGAAGGACGGTGCGTCCGCGAACACGGCATAGATCTCATCGGTGACGTTCTCGACCGTTAAGTCGAGCTCAAGGCGATCCGTTACGCGCCAACGACCAAACAGCGACATGATGAATTCATCGTCGGTGAAGGCGGTGTTGCCGTCATCTAGCGCCCAAGAACCGATATGGCGCAGGCGACCAACGAGCGTCAGCGCGTCGAACGCAGGCGGCGTCCAGGCAAGGTCAAGCGTCCCAAGAGTGCGCGGCGCTTCAGAGATCAAATTGCCGTCGAATGGATCGAGACCGCCCGCGGACCGCTTTCGAAACCGGAAATCCTGAAACGCAAAGGCGCCGCGGAGGCTGACGCCCGCGCCAAGCTCAGCAGCCAACGACGCCTCGACGCCGGCATAGCGCGACGATCCGGCGTTTACCGAAATATTCCCCGCCTCAGTCTGTACGTCGGTGATGACGCCGTCCGTGGAGACGCCCCAATAGCCGACAAGCTCCGCTTGGGCGGCGCCAAAATCGCCACGCCAACCGATCTCGCCGGAATCCAGCCGCTCCGGCTCCAAGGTAAACGCCGATTGATCGCCATTAAGCTCATAAAGATCGCTTTCGCGCGGAATTCTGAAGCCGCGGGCGTAGCGTGCGAAGACGCTGTGCTCATCGCTAAGACGCCAGACGAGTCCGGCCTTCGGACTTAACGCGTCAAAATTATCTACGCGATCCGACACTTGGAAAACGGCGTCGCCGGGCTCCTCAACTAAGGCGTTGTCGAGATCATAGCGCAATGAATCGTACCGCAGCCCGAGCGTAAGAGTGACGTCGCCGAAGCGTCGTTCATGCTGCACATAAGGCGAAAGCCCACGATAGTTGACGGCGTAGTCATACTGGACGCCTTGACGGAACAAATCGCCAAAAACAATCGTGTCCGGCGCGTCTTGCACCGTCAGTCGATCGAACCAAGTGAATTCCATATCGACGCCGAACACCGTCGACGCATTGGCGCCATGATCCCAATAGGTCCGCGCTAGAACGCCCACGGTTTCGACGAGCGCTTCAGTGCGGGGAACCGTCGCCGGCCTAAACGTGGCGGTGGCGGCGATATCCTGGCGGCGATAGTAGGGCGTCACCTGCGTACTTACAGTCTCGGAAAGATCAAACGTCGCAGTCGTCTGGGCGCGAAGATAGAAGCCTTCTTCGACCGCGTCATCGACGTCGACCAGAGGCGACAAGCCGGATGCGCGCGATCCCATTAAAAAATCGCTATACGGAATTGCTGTGGCGGATTCGGTTTCATAATCGGTGACTGTGACAAGCGAGTCGATTGACCAGTCCTCGCCGTCGAAGGCGTGCCTAACGATCCCCTGCGCTCGGTAGAAAGAGGTTTCGTCGCGAAACCCCTCCTCGCCGGACAACGCCGCCGTGAGCCGAACTTTATGGCCGCCGCCGATCGGCCCGCCGACTTCGCCTTGCAAATCGTAAAGGCCGAATTCGCCGCCGCGAACCCGCAGACCGCCTTCGAATGCGTCCGGCGCCGACTTTGACTTTACGTGGACGACGCCGGAAAGAGCGTCGGAGCCGTAGAGCGCGGTTCCCGGACCGCGCAAGACTTCAATACCGCCCGGAGACGCTAAAGCGATGGAATAGCCAAGGGCGGATTGATCGAAAAAGATCGACGACTGCAACGGCACGCCATCCTCAAGAAACAATGTGCGGTTGTCGAACGCCAGAGGTTGGCGGATCTGCGCGATCTCACGCGGCCCATTGAGGCCCGACAAGAAAACGCCAGGCGCGTCGGCCAAAACGTCCCCAATGCGGATCGCCGATCGGGACTCGATCGTATCGCCGTCAATGATGGCGATCGACACGGGCGCGTCGTCAAGATTGGTCGCGCGGCCGCTGGCGGTTACGATGATGCGGTCCTCAAGCCCCTCCTGGGCGACGGCAGGCGCGGTCAACCATGCCGCGAAGGCCGCCGCAGCGGACATTGCGCCGCTAAATCCACCAAGCCGTCCGATCATTAAGGGCCCCACAAACTACTATCCGCCCTCACATACGGCGTCATTCAAGGTTTAGCTCAATTCGATTAGCGAGAAAACCGCCGCCCGGGATACATACGTAGTCGTGCGCCCGCGCATTCATCTGCCATATGGCATTGACGCACCCGACGCTTGCGCCATGGTGCTCGAAACACCAATGGAGGTAGCGCTCGTGATCCTGGTTCATCATCTTAAAATAGGACGGTCGATTTTTACTGTCTGGCTGCTCGAAGAGCTTGGCGTCGACTATGACGTAAAGGTCTATGAGCGGAATGAAATCGGCCGCGCGCCCGAAAACCTGAAAGAGCCTCATCCGCTCGGAAAGTCGCCGGTGATCGAAGATGGCGATCTGACCCTGTCGGAGTCAGGCGCGATCACCATGTATTTGCTCGAAAATCATGATCCGAAAGGCCGATTTACGCCGCCGACGGAGCGAAAAAAGCGTGCCGAGTGGCTGCAGTGGCTGCACTACACTGAAGCGTCGGCGTTTGCGCCGATCTTGATCACATTGCTTCTGTCGCGAGAGCAAGAACCGAAGCCGCCGCTATTCTCGATGTTCGCGCACGCCGAACTAAGCCTGCACCTGAATTATATTCAGGACTTTCTTGGCGACAAACCCTTCCTGCTTGGCGACGGTCTGCAAGCGCCCGACTTTGGCATGGGCTTCATCCTGCAAATGGCCGATCGTCTCGGCGCCCTGCAGTCTTACCCGACGCTGAAGGCCTATCTCGACCGCCTTACCGGCCATGACGGCTTCGCGCGCGCCATGAGCAAGACCGGCGGCGAATAGGACGATGCGGCAGCCGGATGTGCCGCGGCCTAAAATTTCACCCGGACGCTGGCCCCATAGGTGCGTGGCTCCACCACGAACGCGCCTTGCGCCGCGAAGTTGCCGTTGGCGTCGTTGACGCCGCGATAGGGCACAAAAAACGTCCGCGACTGAGTGCGTTCGTCTAGCATGTTTTTGCCCCAGAGTTCGAGGGCCCATGCCCCGTCGCGATCGCCGAACGCGACCCGAAAATCGAGGAATGTGCTGCTGTCCTGATCAAAGTCCGGCAGATCCGGCGCCGGCTTGCTCTTTGACTCATATCGCAACAATGGCGACAAGGTCAGCATATAATTCATGCCAATCGGAACCTCTTGCGAAATCCCGCCGACGACCACGTGGGCCGGCGCATTGGGCAACTGATAGCCGCAAAGCCGCGACACCAAGGCATTTTCGACGCCGCCATCGCAGTCATCGGTATACCGCGCATCCGTATAGACATAGGATAAATTGACGCCGGTGAAATCGCCTAAACGGGTCTGGGTCTCTAGTTCGACGCCCGTCGACTTCACGTTCGGCACGTTGAACACGAGGAACTCGGTGCCGGTGAAGGTCAACAATTGAAAATCGGTCACGTCCATATGGAAGATCGTCATATTCGCGCGGGTGCGCCCGCCGAAAATATGCGATCTAAGCCCAAGCTCGTACGAATCCACGATCTCGGCCTCGAATACCTGACTTCCCGTGTCGTCGCTGCTGCCGGTGACCGCGAGATTGATCCCCCCCGACTTATAGCCGTGGGTGAAACTCACATAGGCGGAAAAACTGTCGGTGAATTCATAGCGACCATTGAATGTGTAGGTAAACGTATCGTCTTCGAATGTCTCGTCGAACTCCGATGGTCCCCCGGGAACCAACCCCGTTTGGGTGAAGGCGGGATTGCAAATAAGAGCGACGAACGCGGAGAGCGCGCCGCCAGCCTCTTCCGGTCCAATGCCCGGCGGCAGCGGCACAAGGCCATTCTGAATAGCGCCGACGGTCTGAAGCGTGTTGAGGCAGGCCTGCGACTCGAACGCCACCTGGTCGAGACCGCCTTCTCTCACCTCATCGACATAACGCGCGCCGGCGGTCAAGAATAAGCCTGGCGCCAGTTCGAAAATATTATGCGTGAACAATGACCATGACTCGGTGGTCTGAAATAATTTATTGGTGGCGAACATGCCTTCCATCGGAACGCCTTGGGTGAACGTCGCCACCGGATCCGGCCCAAAGGTGAACGGATCAAGTCCATAGAAGCCTACGATGGCGGCGAAGGCGTCAGTATTGACGAGCTTTTGGCCGTCGGCGCCGACATGGAAATTGTTCTGATCGACGACTTCTTCGTCCGAATAGAATGCGCCCACGAGCCAGTCGAGGCGGTCATCGAACACCAAGCCTTGAAGACGAACTTCCTGGGTGAAATTCGTCAGAGTCGTAAGCGCTGGCTCATTCTCGGGAATGACGAGGAAATCGAGATTGGTGAAGTCGGAATCGCCGTAATAATTCGATTGAAAATCGCGGTAGGCGAGAATGTACGTAAGTTTCGCCGCGTCGAAGTCCCAATTGACTTCCGCATTGACGCCCCAGGATTCCGTCGATTCAAATCGCCCTTCGGTGTTCGAGATGCGATCGTCGAAGGCGCTCTCACCGACGCGCGATACGCCAGCGATAGGGGTGAGCCCCGCTAACGGGAAGAACGGCGCGAACGCGGTCTCTTCTAGAATAATCGCGCCACAGCAGTTTTCCTTGCTGTCGGCATAATCCGCGATCAGCCTCACGCTAAAGCCATCCGTTGGCTGCCAAAGCGCTTGCCCGCGCAGCAAGAAGCGATCGACGTCATTGGGGTCCGCGCCCACGAGTTCGTTTTCAAGCACGCCATTGCGCTTACGGACTGATCCGGCGAACCGAACCGCCAACTGATCGCTCAATGGCGCATTGATCGCACCTTGCAGATTGACCAAATCATAATTGCCGACGGTGGCGGACACTTGCCCGTCGACGCCGTCAAAATGCGGCGCGGCGCTCTTCACCACTAGAGCGCCGACTGACGTGTTGCGGCCGAACAACGTCCCTTGCGGTCCGCGCAATATCTCCACCGAGGCCACGTCGACGAATTCGCCAAGCGCGATGCCCGGTCGCGGCTGATAAACGCCGTCGATAAAGATCCCGACGGAGCTTTCAAAGCCGGGGTTGTTGCCGACGGTGCCGACGCCGCGAATCCGGATTGACGTGGTGGTCGACGAGGATTGCGAATTGATGAAATTGACGCTCGGCGAAAGAATTGAGATGTCTCTGATGTCATCGACGCCCGCTTTCTCCAATTGCTCCGCCGGCATGGCTGACACCGCAATCGGCACGTCCTGAATGTCCGACGCCCGCCGTGTGGCCGTGACGACGATCTCGTCGGTCTGCGCCGCGGCCATCGCCAATATCCCATCCGCCGCGAATAGCGCGCCAATCGACGCCCCCAGCATTAGATATTTTTGGGATCGTGTCCTCCCTCGCGACCAATTCAACATTTCTTCCTCCTCAATAGATTTTCCCCGAGCATCTGCGCGCTCAGCGTAGCAATAGGTACACAGCGATTGTATTCAGTATAAAAAGGATACATGCGCCGAACACATTGGTGTCGATTTTGTGGATCTTGCCGCCAATATTGAACTCAAGCGGCTTAATCCCGTTTTCATCGGCCAGCGCGCCGCCATAGAGCGGCATCGCCAGCGCCGTGACGAGAAACATGACCATCCAATTATAGTTGAGAAATACCGCCATCCAAGTGTGCAATTTGCTTGGCCATAGCCATAACAAGGAAAGCGCGAAGCTCGACACGCCGAGTTGCACCAGGCACTGCCAAACCACATGAAAACGCGGATGCGGTATCCAAAGCGGATTGGTGGCGTGGGTTTTGTTGAAGTCGGCGATCATCGGCCCGACGCCAATGGCGAAAGCGACGAAACTCAGCAATAACAAAGCGGCGAAATCGGCAGACATGATGCTTCTCCTGAATTATATGAGCCCTGGGTAACTCCCGCCGTCCAATTGAAGATTTTGACCTGATATGTAGCCGGCTTGCGCGCTGCATAAGAACGCGCACGCGTCGCCAAACTCCGCAGGCTGACCAAGGCGCTTAGCGGCGACCTGATCGACCATATAGGCTTCCGCCTCTTCCCGGCTCCAGCCTTTATAAGCCATCGCCGCTTCGACCATGCGTTTTTGTCGGTCAGTGTCGAATCGTTCCGGCAACAAGTTATTGATCGTCACATTGTCCTTAGCGACGTCGCCGGAAACGCCTTTACAGAGCGCCGTCAAGCCGGTTCTGGCCGCCGTCGAAATGGTCATCATCGGATGCGGTTCCTTGACCATGGCCGAAGTGATGTTGACGATCCGCCCGAACCGCCGTTCTTGCATTCCCGTCACCACGGCTTTGATCAGGCTCATCGGCGCAATAAGGTTCGCGTTCAGGCCGTCACGCCATTGTTGGTCCGTGGAGGCCACAAACGGCCCTGGCGGCGGCCCGGCATTGTTGTTGACCAAGATGTCCGGAGCCGGACAGGCGGCGAGCAGGCGCTGACGTCCTTCGTCCGTATTGAGATCGCCGACCACCGGCGTCACGATCGCGCCCGTCGCGACGCCAATATCCGCGGCGGTCGCCTCGACCGCTTGGGCGTCGCGTCCATTGATGACGACGTTGACGCCTTCGCGCGCCAAGGCTTCGGCGCATGCCCGGCCGAGACCGCGAGAAGAAGCGCAGACGATCGCATGACGACCATGGATACGAAGGTCCATTTACGCCCCCCGTCCTAGAATGCGCGCAAGATCGCCGCGGACGACGTCAGCCTGGACTATCGCGCCTGTGTCGTAACGGGCGGCGATGTGCCCGTCTGGCCGGATGAGCAGGGCGCCATCCGAAGACACTCCGGTTCTCGCAGTCCAATCGTCCGAATAGCGGTAGACGCAGCAATGCTCGTCGCCGGCGATCTCAGCGGCGAGACGGTCCGCCGTCGGGCCGCAGATGAGCGTAAATTTGACGGGATCGACGACTGAAAGAAGGGACCGCCCGCCGTTCTCGATCCACTCGTGGGGCAGCAGCGCTCCGGCGGCGTAACTTGGTTGGTAATCGCTGCAGTCGGCATTGGGATCGTCGCGTTCGCCATCGACGATGGCGGCGGAGCGGTAGCGATAACCGAGCTGCAACGCGATGCTGTCAAAATGCGGTCGCTGGGCTTCTACGGCGTCTGCGAGCGCGTCAATTTTCTCTGGGTCATTGAGAACCGCGTCGAAATGGTCGCTTCGCTTCGCAGGATCGTCGCCATAAAGCAGCGCCTCGACAAGGCCCAATTTGGCGGCGTTCTGAACGCTTTGCGACGTGTTGTTCAGCGCGACGGGGCGGCGTTCTTCCTCATAACTGTCCAGAAGACTTGGCGAGGCATGGCCATGGAGGACATGGGCGATCTTCCAAGCGAGATTATGAGCGTCGCCGACGCCGGTGTTTAGACCGAGGCCGCCGCTCGGCGGAAATCGATGCGCCGCGTCCCCAGCAAGAAAAATGCGCCCCTTACGATAGGCGCCCGCGACCTGCGCCGCCATTGTCCAAGGACTGCGATTGCAGATCGTAAAGTCGGCCTGCGGGTCGCCGATGGCGCGGCGCACCACATTGCGACATTTGTCTTCGTCGTAATCGGCGGGGCTCTCCGTTTCGGGATCATAGCTGTGCATAAACACCCAGGAGCTGCCGTCATCATAGAAAATGAACACCCCTGGCGCGGCGGGATCGAACGAAAACACGAGCACGCCGTAGCGCCCTCGAAGGTAGCGCCCTAGATCCCCTCGGCAATGGATCATCACATGAGATTTGATCGCGGCCGGACCGACCATCTCTATGTCGAGATCGCGGCGGGTGCGCGATCCAGCGCCATCGGCGGCGACAACGTATTTTGAACGGACCTCGATCGGATGGCGCGCGCCTTTTAAAACGATCTGCGCAGTGACGCCGTCAGCGTCCTCCGTCAGTGCGTCTTTCTGCGCCGCACGTAGCAATCCAATATCGCTTGTGTCTGAAATTTTGTCGGCGAGTATTTTTTCGAAGGCCGGCTGAGAAACGTTCACTAGCGGAAACGGCGTAATCTGCAGCGCATCGTCATCCTGGCGTTCATAAGGCAACGCGCCTAATTCAAACCCCTGAAGGCGCGCCTTGAACAATACCGATGCGCCAATCTCCGGCGGGCTTGCCACAGCGCGGATCGCATCCACGGCGACGCCGAATTGATCGCAAATCTCAAGGGTTCTTGGATTCACCGCATGGGCTTTCGGCGCGGTCATGCGTTCGAAACGCCGATCGACGATCACCGTCGACACGCCCATTCTCGATAGCATCAAACCAGTCATCAATCCGACCGGTCCAGCTCCAATTATCAAAACGTCCGTCTCAACCATAGATCTCAATCATCAACCGTCCGTCTCATATCAATATTATTTGATCATACTCTCATTTTTGTGAGATCGATGATATATCCGCAGCGCCGAAT
>CAYWWL010000018.1:0-14168 GCA_964461925.1 uncultured Caulobacterales bacterium
ATGGCGCCAGTCCTGATCGGCGGTACCCTGTTCTCTATGTGCATGACGGGCAAAATCTCTTTGATCCGTCATCGACGCCATTTGGGGAATGGGGCGTCGACGAAACGATGGCGCGGTTGGTCGCAAGCGGCGAGATCAGGCCGGCGATCGTCGTTGGCGTCGACAACACGATCCGGCGGTTTGACGAATACATGCCGCAGAAGGCGGTCACTGGCGGCACGACGACGACCGGAATTGAAAGTAGGGGATCCGTTCGGACGGCGAACCTCATCGCGGACCAATATCTCGTGTTCCTGGCTGGGGAATTGAAGCCCTATATTGACGAAAACTTCCGCACCCAAGGCGATCGGGAGAACACCTTCATTATGGGCTCAAGCATGGGCGGGCTTATTTCGGCGTACGCCCTCGTAGAACGCCCCGATATTTTCGGCGGCGCGGCGTGTTTGTCGACCCATTGGCCGGCCGGCGACGGCGAGGTCATATCGTATCTAGAAACGACGCTGCCGGAGCCGGGCGCGCATCGGATCTATTTCGATTTTGGCACCGAGACCTTGGACGCGCTGTATGAACCCTACCAACGAAAAATGGACGCGGTCATGACGCGACGCGGCTATCGACGCGACGTTGACTGGGTGACGCGCAAATTCGAGGGCGCGCCGCACAATGAAGACGCCTGGCGGGCGCGACTGGACATTCCAATGCGTTTTCTCCTGGGCGCGCGGCCGGCCGACGATCAGCCCACCAACAAAAAAACAAAAGGCGAATGATCAAGCGGGCTTTCTGGCGACGATAAAAACAGCGATCGCCTTGCCGTCCTTTGGACGCCATTGTTCTTCGATGACGAACCCGGCATCCATGAGTTCTTTGACGAGTTGGTCGGCGGTGAAGATCTCCACATAGGGAAACGCGCCAAACACCCGGCCAATCGGCGCGATCAACCTAAACCAAGGCATTGTGTCGGCGATGCAGGCGGTGCTGGAGGCAAAGACGCCGCCCGGTTTCATCAGTCTATGGATTTTTCCAATGATTTCCGCGCGGGCGCGAACCAGATGGAGAATGCTCATGCCGAACACGGCGTCGAACGACTCCGGCGCATCGTCGAAGTCGGCGATGTCGCGACATTCAAAGGTGACATTGTCGACCGTCGTTTCCGCCAGCTGGCCGTTGGCGATGTCGATCATCTTTGGCGACACGTCGATCGCCCTCAGATGTTTGACGTGAGGGGCGAGCTCCAACGCTGTCCCGCCGGTGCCGCAACCAAACTCCAGCGCCTCCATCTTTTGCGACAGATAGGAACGCGTCAGCCTTAGTTTTTCCGCATAAGCCTCGGGATCGGCGATCGGTTGTTTGAAGTATTTCTCCGCTGTGCGGTCCCAAAATGTTGCGTCGGTCACTCGCGATAGTCCTTTGATGATCGTGCTGCGCTTAGGTGCGTCCTAGACTATGGGAATGCAATGCGCGAGAGACGAACGGAACCGCCAGAGGGGCGGGTCGAGACCTTGACATCCACTTGCGAGGGATCGGGAACGCCGATTAAACTTCGCCGCCTAATGGGTGACGTCCAAATTATATTCACGGTCGGCTGCGCCGCCTTTGTCGCGGGGTTGCTATGGGCCGAACGCAATGACGACCAGCGGCTGAGATGGTTGACCAAACCCGCCGCGTCGGCGTGTTTCATCGCTCTCGCCGTATCGCTCGGCGCGCTCGAAACCTCATTCGGCCAAGCCATCCTTGTGGCGCTCATCTTTAGCGCCCTTGGCGACATTCTGCTTATTCCCGACAGCCGCGCGACGTTTCTCGCCGGCATGGCCGCGTTCGCGCTCGCCCATGGCGCCTATGCAGTCGCCTTCGTCATGTCCGCTACGGCGATCAATGGTCCGTTCTTGATGATGAGCGGAGCGATGGTCATTTTTAGTCTCGCCGTCATGCGATGGTTATGGCCGCATTTGGCGGAAATGCGGTGGCCCGTGGCCGTCTACGCTGCGGTGATCGGCTGCATGGTGGCGGCGAGTCCCCTGGCTGTCGTGAAAGGAAATAGCCCGTCCATGTTGGTCGTCGCCGCGGCATTAACGTTCGCAATATCGGACCTTGCCGTCGCGCGGCAGCAATTCGTCACCAAGACGTTTTTCAACCCGCTCTGGGGCTTGCCGCTCTATTACGGCGCACAAGTCGCGTTCGCGTATTCCGTTTAGCGCCGGCTTAATGGCGTAGCCGTTTCACAGTGCCAACAGGTTTCGTATTGCTCCATGCCGATGGGTCCGCCCGGCGGTAGTTTTTTGGCTGTCGGTGGTTCCTTGGCCGGAGACGCCGGTCGCGACTGAAACCGTTCGATTTCATCGGCGAGCCACGCGTCATGGTCCGACCCGGATCGCCGCAATTCGGCGGCGTAGGAGCGTAGGAAGGTTTCTGTCTCGGCGGCGACCGCCGGCGAGGCGTCCGCCTCAATGAGCTTCATCAAAGAGAAGGCGAAGCGTGATCGGATGGTTTCCGCAATCGCCTGTTCTCGCCCGGATGCGGTAGACGCCATCACCGACCGGCTAATGGCGCCCAGCATCTCGTCATAACTATATTGTCCCGGGTCGCGGCGTTTGAATTCTATTAGGCGCGCCACTCGCCTCGGCGCCAAGAGCGCGTTGAAGGTCAGCCCCGCAGCCACGTCAGCGGCGGCGATCACGTCGAAGCCAGGGTGAGCGGTTTGTTGAAACAGCTCGCGCCCCCGATCCGCGGCGACGTAGCTGGCGATGCCCGGCGTCAATAACGCCAGCGTATCGTCGCTAAGGTCGAGCGCAGACGGATCGATCGTCGTGAGGATCGCGTTGACCGCTGCTTGTTGATCCGCTCGCGGCAAAAGTTCAGCTGCGGCTTGACCGTCGCCGTTGAGACCGTAGTTGAATCGCATGCCGCCGATGACTTTCGCAGCCGCCGCCGTTTGATAGCGATGATAAAGGTAAATCGGCACAATTAAGTTATTGAGGTCCGACATCGGTCTGCGGGGGAAGATCCGGTCCCGGCCAAAATTCTCCAGAGCGATCTTCCGCACCGCCATCGTCTCAAGAAGAGCGTCCACTGGGTTAGGGCCGTTGTCCCAGATATTGCCTTCCGGGTGGCCGGAGCCGACGCTGCGCCCGTCGGGGTCGGCGACATAAATCAGTCCGTTAGCGATGCTGTCGTCGATCAAGGCGGCGCGCGCGTCGGCGTCGAGATCGCCATAGAGCCACGTGGCGGAGAATTTGTCCCATGCGCCGACGCCGACGCCATAGGCGTTGCTGAAATCCAAGGCCCCGTCGACGGCGCGGACATCCGGCGCCGGATAGTCCATCACGGATCCCTTGCCATAAGTGCTCGCAGCGAAGTTATGAGCGAAGCCGAGAGCATGGCCGATCTCATGCGCCGACAATTGCCGAATTCGATCAAGGGCGAGCTCCACCGGATCGTCGTCTTCGCCGGTGTCAGTCTTGCTGACGCCGGACAGGCCCTCGAATATCATGCGGTCCTGACGTACACGGAGTGATCCGAGAATGACATGGCCTTTCAGCATTTCACCGGTTCTGGGGTCGGAGATGCCGCCGCCATAGGACCAACCTCGGGTCTGTCGGTGAACCCACTGCACGACGTTGTAGCGAACGTCGAGGGGATGGGCGTCTTCGGGCAGGACTTCCACCCGGTAGCCGTCCGGAAAGCCCGCTGCAGCGAATGCGTCGGCCCACCATTCTGCGCCGTCAATAAGCGCTGATTTTATCGGTTCCGGCGCGCCGCTGTCGATATAGAAGACGATCGGGTTAATGGTTCGACCGTCGGCGTCTTTTTGCAGTCGATAACGACGCGCAAGGCGCGTCTCGATCGGCGCCGACAGCTCGGCGCTATAGTCGTAATAGACCCTCTCGATGACGCCCGCTCGCGGATCCGACGGCAGCGGTTCATAATCCGCATCCGGCAGGCGGACGAATGAGTGGTGCTGAATTAGCGTCGCATCGCGGCCATTCGCGGCGGTGGTCGAAACTTCGCGACCGGGATCCGAGGACGACAATGTGAGAAAAACGTCGATCTCGACATTGTCCGGGAAGGTGAGAGCGTTCGCCGCGTCGACTAAGGTGCGATCTTTAGAGACCCTGAACGATCCTTGGTCGGCGTCCCTTAGCAATTGAGCCAGGTTCAGCGTGTCTTCCGTCAAGAACGGGGTGAGATCGACCAGCAGTCCATTGCCGCCAGGAATAATTTCAGCTTGGGCGATAAAGGAGTTGGCGAAGCTCTCGCGCACGGCGCGTCGCTCAAGCGGGTTCTCGGGCGCTGCGCGATAGGTCTGGTTCTCAACTTCGAGAATGACTGTGTCGCCAATTTTCCTAAACGCCAGTATCTGGCCGCTATTTCCCCATCCGCGGTCGAGGCCGACAGGATTTGAGCCAAGGCCGGCTGTCAGCCGCGTAGCGTGGATCATCCGCAAGGAGACGCCATCGGGACCTGGCGCGGGCAGGTCGGCCAAGACGCGGTTTTTGGCGTCATCGACATAAAGAGTGAAGAACCCATCGCGTTTTTCGAGCCCGGCCAGCGGATCGCTTTGCGGCGCGGTTTCAGCGCAAGCGGACAATATCAGCATTAGGACAAGCAATAGCGGGCGCATGGCGGCCTCCTCATTCGAACGCAAGGGACGCTATTCAGTTCATTCGATCTTGTCGAGGCCATGGGCGGGCGATGGGTCGCGCCTGATATTGCGCCCTGATCGCTTCGGCGATTGGCGCGACGCGCGCAATCCGCTAAGATGAGGGAGATCGTTGGAGCCGAACGCCTACAAGACCGCTGCGGCTATTCCATAAGCGAAGGTAAGACAGATGCTGGCGGTTCGGGTGCACGATCGACATGGCGACTACATTATCGACCGGCTCCGGGAGATGCGCCCAGACATCTATGTTTCCAAAGACAAACTCCCTGTCGGCGACCGTCCAAAGGCGCTGATTTGTTTTCGCCCGCCAACCGATGAGCCCCTCGACCAATATGCGTGGATCCATTGCACCGGGGCTGGGCTCGACCATATCGAAGCCAGGCTCTCGACCGATGCGCCGCCGCCGCGCATCACCCGAACGCTGGGGAGCATGGGACGGCAATTCTTCGAATTCTGCCTGTCTTATCTTCTCGCCGATTTGCAGCGTCACCAAGCCCGATCGGTACGGGCGAAGACCCACTTGTGGGATCCGGAAACGGTCGCGCCAAACTTTTTGTTTGACCGGTCAGTCCTCGTCGTTGGGCAAGGCGGGCTCGGTTCGGAAATTTCATTGCGGATGAGCGCGCTCGCTCATCAGGTCTACTCGCTCTCGCGGAGCGGTCGACAATTCTCCGACAACGTCGTCTCCGTGCGGTCAGTGGGCGACATAGAACGCCCGGACCGGATTTTCGCCGTAATCGGCGTGTTGCCGAACACCGATGCGACGCATAATTTCTTTGATCGGGAGTTTTTCGGGCGGTTGAGCAACTGCATCTTCATCAATATTGGCCGTGGGCAGACGGTTGACGACGATGCGCTTCTCGACGCTCTTGCTGACGGCACGGTCAAGAGGGCGGTGTTGGATGTTTTCCGGGAAGAGCCGTTGCCCAACGATCATTGGGCCTGGGCGCATCCCGCCATCGACGTGACGCCGCACATATCGGCGTTGACGAGGCCGGAGGACGCCGTCGACGCTTTCCTCAAAGCGTTGAGCGCCCAATCGGTGACATAACCGCCATTGCAGGAGCCCGCAGGCGATTAGACGACGGCGCCGTACGATCAAACGAATTGCGAAGCAGCGATTGGGATCTATCCTATCGTCGACGGAGCGCAGGAGAACAGGATTGAAATGAGCGATAAGATTCGGCCAGCCCAGGGGCTTGCGCGATCGATTGGCCTGGCCTTGATGGCCGCAATGGCGATCGCAATCCTCGCCCCCATTTTCGTCGGCGATGGCGGCCTGGAGGGCGCTTCGACCAGGGGCGCGGCGACATATATCGCGGCGCTGCGCAGCGTGATGATCGCCGACGCCTTGTCCGCCGCGCTCGCGTGCTTCGTCGCATATGGATTTTACAAACTGCTGGCGCCGGTGAACGCTGCGTTCGCCGGATTGGCGGCGACGTGCCGGATCGTCGCGGCTGGGGTGACTGGTTTCGGCGTGTTTCTGGCGTACGACGCGATTGGCGACATCAATTCGCTCGAGGGCGTCGACGACTTCAGCGCGGCTCTGCAGGCGAACGCCGCCCACCTAACGGAGCTGCGCTTCGACCTGTTTCACTGGAGTTTGATCGTATCGTCTGTCGGCGCGGCGCTGACTTATTTGCTTCTGTTCGTGGGCGGATTGGTTCCGCGCCTCTTGTCCGCTTATGGCTTCGTAGCGTCGATCGGCGCTGTCGTCGGCGCTTCTGCGATCTATCTGGCGCCGTCTTTATCCGAAGCGATGTTTCCCGCTTACGTGGCGGCGAACGCCGTCGCCTATATTTCCCTATTCGCCTGGCTGATCATTTTCGGCGTTGGCGCCCGGCGAAACGACGGGTGAGCCGAAATTCGCGCTTTGTCGGCGCGGGTTCCGGAGGTTTTCAACGGCGATTGCGCGCCAAGGCGAAAAAAATTTCCAGAGTTGACGCAATGCGGCGTAGCGTGGCGTCGCCCGGCTTGGCCGCACAGTCGCCATAATTCACGGGTTGGCGGCACAGCCAAACGCTCAAAATTCCCGGTAAAGTTGACCCCTCTGTGGCCCTTTGACGTCGGCTTGGCGGCAATTGCGGCCGAATTGCGGCGATGGACAAGTCGCTGTAATCCGTGTTCAAATGGCAACACCGAGGGTTATTAGGACGCGGGCCGAACAAGGCTAGTCGAACGGGAGAAAACGCTCACTAAGTATTTTACGTGGCGTAACGATCAACAACGCGAATGGGGAGAGCCGATGGCCGAATCTCAAAGCAACAATAGTAAATACATTTTGTTCGCAGGCGGCATCGCTGTCGCTGCGGCGGCGATTTATTTCGCCGTTGGTAATAGTGGTACGGATGGAAAAGACGCGGCGGGAACGATCGCCGCGGCCGAGCGGTATCGCGACGTTCAAGTCTCGAGCGAGGACGTGAAACTCGGCGATCAATCAGTGTCCGACTTTATGCAGACGGACGCCTTTGACACGCTCGTCAATGACGAGAGCTTTCAAGCGCTCGCAGCGGACCCAGGTTTCGCCGCTTTGGCGCAGCATCCAAAAGCGTTCGCGGCGTTAGCCGCTGCGCCGGAAGCGTTCGCCGCGTTGGCGAGCCAACCAAAGGCGCTTGAGGCCCTGGCTGCGGCGCCTGAAGCGTTCGCAGCGCTGGCCGCCGACGCCGAAGCGTTCAACGCCATGGCGTCGAACGCCGAAGCTCTAAGCGCGCTTTCCGCGAACGCCGAGGCGTTGAACGCGCTAACCGCGAACGCAGAGGCGCTGCAGGCTTTCGCAGGACGTCCGGCGGCGTTGGCCGCCATGGCGTCGCATCCGAAAGCGTTTGAGGCCTTCGCCGCGCATCCAAAAGCGTTCGCCGCTTTGGCCGCCAACGCTGAAGCCTTCGCGTCGTTCGCCGGCAATGCGGAGGCCTTCAAAGCAGCCGCAGCTGACGCGGCGGCGTTTGACGCAATGGCGGCGGACGCTGCCGCGTTCCAAGCCCTCGCAGCTGACGCGAACGCCATGAAAGCGCTAGCGGCCGACGCTAACGCATTCGCCGCACTGTCGGCGAACGCCGAAGCGTTCAAGGCGCTGTCCGCGAACGCCGAAGCCCTGAATGCGCTGTCGGCGAATGCCGAAGCGTTCAAGGCGCTATCCGCAAACGCCGAAGCCTTCAAGGCCCTGGCGGCGAACCCGGCGGCTTTTGCGGCGCTAGCGGCCAATGCGAACGCCTTTAAGGCGCTCGCGGCGGATGCGAATGCGTTCAATGCGCTCGCGGCAAACGCAGAAGCGTTCAAGGCGCTGGCCGGAAACGCCGAAGCGTTTAAGGCGCTCGCCGCGAATCCAGCGGCCTTCGCCGCGCTGTCCGCAAACGCTGAAGCGTTCAAGGCGCTCGCCGCTGATGCGAATGCGTTCAACGCTTTCGCTGCGAACGCCGAAGCGTTCAAGGCGCTGGCGGCGTCGAACGCGTTCCAGGCTTTTGCGGCCAATCCAAATGCGATAAGCGCGCTGGCGGCCAACGCCAATGCGTTGCAAGCGCGGTCGCGCAATTAAGACCACGCCAATGCGCGTGAACGGTATCGGCCGCCGGCGTCGCCGGCGGCCGGCCCATGAGGGGGGAGGGCGCCATGAAGAGCTCACTGCGGGCGATCGCGGTCTGTCTTGCGCTCAGCGCGCCGGCGGCGGCCGAGGGATTTGAGGTAAGCGTTCAAGAGTCCGATGACCTGCGCCTTCTATACATCGATCCCACACAGACGTTTTTGACGGATCACGTCACGCGAACCTTCTACAATGCGCTCGAATTTCAGAAAGAGATCTTCGAATGGGAGCCGTGGGAAAAGACCACGAATCTGCTCCTCGACCTTTCCGACTATGGCAACGGCGCCGCGTTTTCGTCGCCGTCGAACGGCATACATCTAGAAATCGCCCCGGTTAGCCGGACCTTCGAAGCGTTTATCGCCAGCGAGCGAATTTATTCGCTGATCAATCACGAGACGGTTCATGTCGCGGCTCTCGACGTGTGGAACGAGCGGGACGCGTTTTGGCGCAAGGCGTTTTTCGGCAAGCCAATGCCGGACAGCAAGCACCCGGAGACGATCCTCTTCAATTTCCTGGCGACGCCGCGAGTCAATGCGCCGCGCTGGTACCATGAGGGCAGCGCCGTCTTTTTGGAGACATGGATGGGCGGCGGTCTTGGTCGAGCCCTGGGCGCTTATGACGAAATGGTGTTCCGATCCATGGTGCGCGACGACGCGCATTTTTACGGGCCGCTCGGCCTCGTGTCAGAAGGCACCGAGGTCGATTTTCGCGGTCTGGCGAACGCCTATCTGTACGGCACCCGCTTTTTTAATTATTTGGCCTTGGCCTATTCGCCCGACAAAGTCATGCAATGGCTGCGCCGTGGCGAAGGCAGCAAGGGCTATTATTCTAGCCAGTTTAAGCACGTGTTCGGACGCAGCCTCGGCGCGGTCTGGGCCGACTGGATCGACTTCGAGCGTGAGTTTCAACGGAAAAACCTTGCGGCGCTGAATGTCTATCCGACGACACAAGCAGAGCGCTTGTCGCCGCGGGCGCTGGGCTCCGTCTCGCGGGCGTATTACGACGCCGATCGAGACGTGATGATCGCAGGCTTTCGCTATCCCGGCGTGTTGCCCCATATCGGCGCCCTCGATCTGGCGAGCGGCGAAATCCGCAAATTGTCGGACATCAAGGGCTCGATGCCGCACCGGGTGACCTCGATCGCCTATGATCCCGAGAGCAAGGTGGCGTGGTATACGACGGACAATTACGCGTTCCGGGACATCGTCCAGATTGACACGCGCACCGGCAAGAAGAAGACGGTCTTGCAGGACGGGCGCGTCGGCGATCTTGTCCTCAATCCGAAAGACAAGTCGCTCTGGGGCGTCCGGCATCTGAACGGAGCGGCGGCGTTGGTGCGCCTCGAGCCGCCGTATGAAAAGCAAAACCTGTTGGTTCAGCCTGTCTACGGCAATGATTTCTTCGATCTCGACATCTCGCCGGATGGATCGCTTCTCGCCTTGACTGCCGGCACGGTCGACGGCGTTCAGACTTTGAACGTGTATCGCACCGAAGACGTCGTCGAGGGCGCGCTAAATCCCATCGCCAGCTATCAACCCGGGCCGGCGCAACCCGAAGGCGCGGCGTTTTCTCCAGACGGTCGGTACGTCTATTTCAGCAGCTATTTGACTGGCGTCTCCAATCTATTCCGTATGGAGATCGAAACGGGCGGCATAGAGGCGGTCAGCAATGCGGAAACCGGCTATGTGCGGCCGATTCCGTTGAAAGACGGATCGGTGATCGTGTTCGAGTTCGCCGGCGACGGTTTTACGCCAGTGCGCATTCAACCGACCCCGACCGAAGACCTTGCGGCGATCCGATTCCTGGGCCAGGAATTGATCACCACGCGACCTGAGCTGAAGACTTGGAACGTTGGTCCGCCATCCGACGTCAACCTTGAAGACGTTGCGCCGGAGAAGGGCGTCTATCGTCCGCGTCGTCGGCTGCGTCTTGGCTCGATCCACCCCGTTATCGAGGGATATAAGGGCAATGTCGCCGCGGGAATCCATATCAATATCGAAGACCCGGCGTTCTTCAATCAGGTCGACATTACGCTATCCTATTCGCCCGGCGATGGACTGACGGGCGGGGAGAGCTTCCACGCTGACGTTCGCTATCAGGGATTGAATTGGCGCGGGCGCTATTGGCATAACGACGCCGATTTCTACGACTTGTTCGGCCCAACGAAGCGGGCGCGAAAAGGCGACGCGTTCATCATCGGTTATGATCGTGCGCTGATCTATGACGATCCCCGGGTTTTGAAAGTCGGCGCGGAGGTCGGCTATTACACCGGGCTCGACACGCTGCCGCAAAACCAGAATGTTGGCGTCGCCTTTGAAGAGATCCTCGCCACTGAAGTATCGCTGTCCTATAGCAACACCCAAGAAAGCCTCGGCAGCGTCGACCATGAAAAAGGCTGGCGTTGGCATGCCGTCGCTAATGTCGATCGCGCCGCCGGCGATACGCTGACGAGGTTACACGGCGGTATCGACTTTGGCTTGCCGTTGCCGATCAAAAATTCCTCTTTGTGGCTTTACAATGCGGGCGGTCTCGCGCGCGGCAATGCGCAAAACCCGCTCGGCAGTTTTTACTTCGGCGGGTTCAAAAACAACTATGTCGACGATCGCGAAGTCAAACGGTACCGCCAGTATGAGACGCTGCCAGGTTTTGAAATCGACGAAATCGACGCGCGCCATTTCGCCAAATCGATCGCCGAATGGAACATGCCGCCCGTCCGGTTCGAAAGCGTCGGCACGCCGGAACTGTACGTCGCCAATGCGCGTCCAGCGATATTCGGCGGCGTCTTGATCGCCGATAGAGAAAACCAGGACCATCGGACACTCTACACTTTGGGGGCCCAAGTCGACTTCAACTTTACGCTCGCCCATCGTCTGCCGATGACCTTTTCGGTTGGTTACGCCGCGGGCTTCGAAAGCGGCGAATCGCGCCGCGATGAAGCATTGATTTCATTGAAAATCATGTAATTCTGCCGATCCTCAGCAAACGGAAGGCGAAGGCGTTCGACGCCGGCGAATAACGTAGAATGACGCCTATTCTGCTCATCAATGGCGCGTTCGGTCTGGCGCCCGTTCTGATCTTTTTGGCGATGTTGATCCAGCTCGACAGCTTCAAGCTTGTGCGCTTTGCTTTCGTTCGCAACTTGATCCTCGCCGGCGCAGGCGCGGCGATGCTATCTTATTTGGGCGGGCGGGCGCTGATTGAGCAGGCGGGCGTCGACGTGGACTTCTTCGTCAGCGTCGGCGGGCCGATCCTGGAAGAAGCGTTAAAGGCGGCGATCGTCGTTTATCTCATTCGCGCAAACCGGATCGGCTTCGTGTTCGACGCCGTGATCGCCGGCTTCGCCATTGGCGCCGGCTTCGCCGTATTGGAGAATTATCTCTACCTCCAAGTGATCGGCGACCGACCCACGGCGATTTGGGTGGTGCGCGGTTTCGGCACGGCCATTATGCACGGCGGCGCCACGGCGATATTCGCCCTGTTGGCCCAGGTTTTGACGCCGCAGCGGATGAAAGGGACGGCGCTTCGGTTCGCTCCCGCCTTCGTCGGGGCCTTGGTCCTTCATATCGTCTTCAACCATTTCCGGTTCTATCCAGTGACGTCGACAATTTTGATCATGTCCGGCCTGGCGATCGTTCTCGGCGTCGTGCTGCATCGTGGGCGGAAGTCGATCGATAATTGGCTCAATGTCGATTTCGATGGGTACCGCCGGCTGCTCGCCGAGATTAGATCGGGCGAGTTCGCCGAGAATAGAATCACGGGCCAGTTGGATTCCCTGCGACTTCGACTTGATCCGTCCGAGGTGAGGGAAATTATCCAGTATGCGGAGATGCATGCTGAACTCGTTCTGTTTGCGGAAGAGGTGTTGAAGGCGGAGAGTCGCGGCGAGACGATCGACGTGGACGACTCTATGAAGGCGACGCTCGCCCATTTCCATTATCTCGAGGAGCGCATTGGCCGCGCGGTCAAATTGGTGCTCGGCGAGCATCTGCAATTTTCTCGCTACGAGTTCTACCAGCTCTACAAGTTGCAGCGCGACGCCGGCGATATCGCTCCTCTGGCCCATCATTTCAATGACGACCTATTGCTGAACGAAGAAGACCACGCCGCGGCGAAGAAAGAATACCCTGCGATCTTTTTCGCCCTCGACAACCCGCCTTTGCGCGATGTTTTCAAGCCGATCGACGAACGCGCGAACGCCTCCAAGGGCAATAGCAAGCTTTGGGGCGTGGTCGCGGTCTATCTTGCGACAGCGGCGCTTTTAGTGGCGGGAGCCGAACCGCTATATCGCGGGCTGCCGTCTTTCGACGTGCGGATCATCGCTGGTCTTGGCGGCCTTGCGGCGATCGCCAGCCTCTTGATGGGCGTTTTTGGCGCCACCAATCGCGAACGCAAGACACGGTGGTTGGCTGACCGGTTGGCGACGGAACGGCTTCGCCAGTTTCATTTTCAGTACTACATTATGAACGCCCAGCGCATATTGGATGGCGCGAATGATTTGGGCGCGGCGCAAGACTATCTAAAGCGACGGCGCGAGGCGGTGGAGAGATACGCAGCCGATGCATTGGTCAATGTCGATGAAGAGCTGCACACCATCGTGCATGACGAAGATTGCGGCGAGGGGCTATTCGAGGAGGGCAAGCCGCCGCCAATTCGGCCTGGCGGGGAGGCGGCGGACTATTTCAACGCCTATGCGCGATTGCGCTTCGAGCCGCAGCTCAATTACTGCAACCACGTGCTGCGCGAAAGCAAGGGCCTGTTTAAGCAATCGGCCGCGCGCCGCGCGCATATTCTCTCGCTCGTCACCTTCGCCGGCGTGCTCGGTCTGTTGGCCATGCATATGTTGGTGTTCGTCGGCGTTTTGGCTGATGTCGAATGGATTAAAAGTCCAATTGTCCACGTCGCCGCCATGTCATCGGCGATTATCGCGTTGTCGGCGCGCACGTTTGACGAAGGGTTTCAGCCCAACCGGGAGATCGAGCGCATGCGGCACTATCGCGTGCAGTTGCGGCGCATCCATTCGCGCTTTCGCAACGCCGACGACCCCAACGACAAAATCGCCGCGATGCTAGAATTCGAAAAGCTCGCCTATCAAGAGATCGTGCTCTTTTTAAAGAGCAATTACGAAGCGCAATTCGTCCTCTAGCGCCGCCCGTGCGCGCTGAGCGCCGCGCAGAACGCGGGGCGGCGGCGATGCAGCCGGCTTAGTTGTTCGCAAGGCCTAAGAACGTCCGGCTCAAGAACGCCATAATCAGCAATTCAAGGCCGGAGCCGAACACGGCGGGAATCCCGAGCGCCCAGTCGATGATCCCTGCGGGGAAGACATCATACATAATCGGTTCCGCCCACGCGAACATCGATAACTCGCCCTGCAACAACTCCGCCGTCGAAGCGTTCCAGGCGATCGCGTTTTTACCAAAAGCGAGCCAGCCGACATATCCAAGGAACAAAAGGTTGCCGATTACCGACACCAAACACACGCCGCCCAAAACAAGAAAAATAAACCGCATGATGCACCTCAATTCTCAGCTTCGCCTGAGTATGCCGCTTAAATCGCTGGTAGAAAACGGGATGGGCGGCTTGGTCTCGCCGGGAATCCAGGGGGTGTGTCCCGAAAACGTCGGCCGCCAGTCTTCGCAGGGAAGCGGCGTCGCTCTTTGTTTTGGCGAATATCGATAAATTCGATTGAACAATAGCGAATAATCAATTGGATAAATTCCTAGGCGCGCAATACACCATTGAAGCGAGCAAAACATGACCGATTCTAGGGAGTTCCGAATGAAACGCACCCAACTACTTCTTCTTGCAACAGTTTCCGCCGCTGCGCTGGCTTTGACCGCCTGCGGCGGCCAATCGACGTCTGATGAGCCGTCGGCCCCAGCTGAAGAGCCTGCGCCGGTTCCGGCGGCGGAGCCTACGCCGGCCCCGTCCGCTGAC
>CAYWWL010000019.1:0-13711 GCA_964461925.1 uncultured Caulobacterales bacterium
AAGCCGCCCACGGCACCGTCACCCGTCACTTCCGCCAGCACCAGAAAGGCGAAGAGACGTCGACCAACTCGATCGCCTCGCTCTACGCCTGGACCCGTGGCCTGACCTATCGCGGCCGCATGGACGGCAATGACGCCTTGGTGAAATTCGCCGACACGTTGGAGAAGACGATCATCAAGACGGTTGAATCCGGATCGATGACGAAGGACTTGGCGCTGCTGATCGGCGCCGAGCAAAAATGGCTGACGACGGCGGGTTTCCTCGAGAAAGTCGACGAAAACTTCCAAAAAGCCCTCGGTTAAGCCATTTTCTTGCCGCCGCCCGTTCGCGGGCGGCGCTCGATCCCCCGCGAAAAACCGGCGTCTCGCCGAAACCCGCTTTGCATGCGCGCCCAGCGGCGCCACAGTACCTGCAAGAAAGTCGGGTCGGCGGGGCTCGACGCGACCCATGGGAAGGGCCAATGACCAAATTATCGCTCCTGATCGCAAGCGCCATGTGCGCGGCCGCTGCGCCGGCCTTGGCTGAAACCAAATCATACGACTTCACAGATTTTGACGAGGTCAGCGTCTCTGCGGGCGTCGACGCCAATATCACCGTGGGCGGCGACTATTCCATCGTCGCCGAAGGCGCGGCGAAAGATCTTGAACGGCTGGAAATCAAAGTCCGCGACGGCGATCTTTCCATCGGCCGCAAGAGCAGCAGTTTCTGGCGCCGCTCGGGCAATATCACCGTCGAAGTGAGCCTGCCGGCCCTGTCCGGGCTTGACGTATCGTCGGGCGCGGAAGCCATCGCCGAGAATGTCGACGCGGGCCGCTTCGACATCGAAGCCTCAAGCGGCGGTTACGCCGAAGCGTCGGGCAAATGCGAGACCCTTGAAGCCGACGCCTCGTCCGGCGGTTCGGTGGAAGCCGATAAGTTGGAATGCCGCGTCGTCTTCGCCGAAGCCTCCTCGGGCGGATCGATCGACGCCTACGCCTCCGAAGAAGCTGACGGCGACGCATCGTCCGGCGGCTCGATCACCATTGAAGGCGACCCGGAAAACCGCTCGAAGGACACCTCCTCCGGCGGCCGGGTGAAGTTCCGCTAACCGGCGATCGCCGCTTCAATCGACTTAATCGCCTCGGCGGCGTTGTCGCCGTCGGGGCCGCCAGCTTGAGCCATGTCAGGCCGGCCGCCGCCGCCCTTGCCGCCGATCGCCGCCGATCCGGCCCGGGCCAGATCCACCGCCGACAGGCGCTCCATCAAATCCTTTGTCACGCCCACCGTTAGCGCCGCTTTGCCGTCATTGACGCTGACGAAGGCGGCGACGCCCGAGCCCATGCGCTCTTTCGCCTGATCGACGAGGCCGCGCAGGTCCTTCGGCGCGACGCCGTCGACGACCTTGCCGAGGAATTTCACGCCAGCGACCTCGACAACGTCATCGGCGGGCGCAGCGGCGGGTCCGCCCAGCGCCAGTTGCTTTTTCGCTTCCGACAGTTCCCGCTCAAGCTTCTTGCGTTCCGCCAACAGCGCTTCGATTCGCGCCGGCAGTTCCGCCGGCACGGTCTTCAACGCGTCGGCCGCGGCCCGCGCCAATCCGTTTTGGTCTTCAAGGTAAAGCCGCGCCGCTTCGCCGGTCAGCGCCTCGATCCGCCGCACGCCGGCGGAGACCCCGCCTTCGCTGACGATCTTAAACAAGGCGATGTCGCCGACCCGGGCCACATGGGTGCCGCCGCACAGCTCCACCGAGAACGCCGTCGCCGCGTCGGCGAGATCCTCGCCCATGGTCAGCACACGAACGTCATCGCCGTATTTCTCGCCGAACAAAGCGATGGCGCCGGCGTCGATCGCCGCGTCATAGGACATGACCTGGGTTTCGACCCCGCCGTTCTGACGGATCACCGCGTTCACCCGGCGCTCGATCTCGGTGATTTCCGCTGCGCTCACCGGCGCGGTATGGGAGAAGTCGAAGCGCAATCGATCGGCGTCCACCAAGGACCCTTTCTGCGCCACGTGCTCGCCGAGCACCTCGCGCAGCGCTTTGTGCACCAAGTGGGTGGCGGAGTGGTTCGAGCGCGTGCGCGTGCGTTTCGCCACGTCGATGTCGAGGCGGAGAACGTCGCCTTGCTTGATCGCGCCAGCTTCGATGACGCCGATATGGCCGTGCATCGCGCCGACGCGCTTCAAGGTGTCGTCGATGCGGATCGCGACGTCGCCGTCGCCGACGATCATGCCGGAATCCCCGGCCTGGCCGCCGGACTCCGCGTAGAACGGCGTCTGATTGAAAATCAGCTCGACCTTATCGCCCGCAGCCGCTGTCTCGACTCGGACGCCGTCTTTGACAATGGCGCCGAGCACCGCTTCGGCGGTGTCATGGACATAACCGAGGAAATCGCTGACCCCGAGTTCGTCGCGCAGCTCAAACCAGACCTTCTCGTCGGCGGCGGCGCCGGATCCCGCCCACGCCGCGCGGGCCGCCGCTTTTTGCGCCGCCATGGCGTCGTCGAACCCGTCCACGTCGACGTCGAGGCCGCGCCGGCGCAGGGCGTCTTGGGTCAGGTCAAGGGGGAAGCCATAGGTGTCGTAGAGCTTGAACGCCGCAGCGCCCGGCAGAGCCGCGCCGTCGGGGAGCTTGCCGAGCTCGTCGTCGAGCAGCTTCAGTCCGCGCTCAAGCAGACCACGGAACTTTTCCTCCTCCGACTGCAAGGTCTGGCCGATCAAGGACGACGCCCGGCGCAATTCCGGGAACGCCGCGGCCATCTCGTCGATCAGGACCGGCGACAAGCGCGCCAAAAGCGGATCGCGCGCGCCGAGCCCGTGGGCGTAGCGCATCGCCCGACGCATGATCCGCCGCAAGACATAGCCGCGTCCTTCGTTCGACGGCGTGACCCCGTCGGCGATCAAGAAACACGACGCACGCAAATGATCTGCGATTACGCGGTGAGCCGGCGCGTCGTCGCCGGTCGCCGGGCGTCCGGTCAATTCCACCGAAGACTGAATAATTGTCTTGAACAAATCGACGTCGTAATTGTCGTGCACGCCTTGCAGCACCGCGGCGATCCGCTCCAGCCCCATGCCGGTGTCGATCGACGGCTTCGGCAGGTCGGTCTCATCGCCGCCGGCGTGACGCTCATATTGCATGAAGACCAAGTTCCAGATCTCGATGAATCGGTCGCCGTCCTCGTCAGGCGAGCCTGGCGGTCCGCCCGGGATGCTCTCGCCGTGATCGTAAAAAATCTCCGAGCACGGACCGCATGGGCCGACGTCGCCCATCGACCAGAAATTGTCGCTAGTCGCGATGCGGATGATCTTGTCGTCGCTGAGCCCGGCGATCTTGCGCCATAGTCCCGCCGCTTCGTCGTCGGTGTGATAGACCGTGACCAGCAATTTTTCCTTCGGCAGGCCAAAGCCTTCGGTCAGCAAGGTCCACGCCGACAGGATCGCCTCTTCTTTGAAATAGTCGCCGAACGAGAAATTACCCAGCATCTCGAAGAAAGTGTGGTGTCGCGCGGTGTAGCCGACATTGTCGAGATCATTGTGCTTACCGCCGGCGCGGACGCATTTCTGCGACGAGGCGGCGCGCTGATAGTCGCGGGTCTCTGCGCCGGTGAAGACGTTTTTAAACGGCACCATGCCGGCGTTGACGAACAGCAAAGTCGGGTCATTGTCGGGCACCAACGGCGCGGACGGCACGGCTTCGTGGCCGCGTCCGGCGAAGAACTCCAAAAATCCGGTCCTGATGTCTTTAAGCGCTGTCATGGTCTTCGGTCCTCGGGTGTTCGCGCCAGTCGTCGATCATCGCGATCGACGCCGACAAAAAAGCCGCCAGCCGCCCTTCGGGGGCGGCCGGCGGCCTCGTGACTTAACTTGTCGCGACGGGTTCGTCCAGCCGCCGCCGCCCGGGGGCGGTCGACGGTGGACGGCTAGAATCGCTTAGCCGGCCGCGGCGGCTTCGTCGTCGTCATCGTCGGCGCCTTCGCCGACCAACAACTCATCGGCGACCAACCCGGCATTGGCGCGGATCGCGCGATCGATCTCCTTCGCCATGTCCGGATTATCCTTGAGGAATTGCTTGGCGTTTTCGCGCCCCTGGCCGATCCGATCCTGACCGTAGGAGAACCACGACCCGGACTTTTCAACGACCCCGGCTTTCACCCCGAGATCGACGAGCTCGCCCCTCTAAGAGATGCCTTCGCCATACATGATGTCGAACTCCACCTGTTTAAACGGCGGCGCGACTTTGTTCTTCACCACCTTCACCCGGGTGGCGTTGCCAACCACTTCGTCGCGATTCTTGATCGCGCCGATGCGGCGAATGTCGAGCCGCACCGAGGCGTAGAATTTCAACGCATTGCCGCCGGTGGTGGTTTCCGGAGAGCCGAACATGACGCCGATCTTCATCCGGATCTGGTTGATGAAGATCACCAGGCAGTTGGATTTGGCGATCGAGCCGGTGAGCTTGCGCAGGGCCTGGCTCATCAGCCGCGCCTGCAGGCCCGGAAGACTATCGCCCATATCGCCTTCCAATTCGGCCCGCGGCGTCAGCGCCGCCACCGAATCGATGACCAGTACGTCAACTGCGCCGGAGCGCACCAAAGTATCGGCGATCTCCAGCGCTTGCTCGCCGGTGTCGGGTTGCGAGATCAGCAAATCGTCGAGATCGACACCGAGTTTCTGGGCATAGATCGGATCGAGGGCGTGCTCGGCGTCGACGAACGCGGCGACGCCGCCAGCTTTTTGCGCTTCGGCCACCGTGTGCAGCGCCAAAGTGGTCTTGCCGGAGCTTTCCGGTCCATAAATTTCTATAATCCGGCCCTTAGGCAGGCCGCCAATGCCAAGCGCGATGTCGAGCCCTAACGAGCCCGTCGAAATCGCCTCGATGTCGATCACTTCGCGATCGCCGAGCCGCATCAAGGAGCCTTTGCCGAAGGCCTTATCGATTTGGCCAATGGCGGCTTCCAACGCTTTTTTCTTATCCACCCCGTCCTTCTCCACCAATCTCAATCCATTCATGTCGCCATCGCCTTTCGTTGCCCGAGGCGGCGCCCGCCGTCAATGACTCGCCGCCAAACATGGATGTACCACTTTTGTTCTCTTTCGGCAAGCCAAATTAAGATAATGATTTTATTTCATAAATCTTGTTATGTTCAGCTTATGTTCTACAAAATGTAGGGGCGATTAAGCATATCTGCAAAGGCATGAAAGCATCGCCCCAAAGGCTCAGCGACAGGGCCATGATTCGCGCCGTCAGGGCCAAGAAACTTGAGATGACATTCTCGTCACGCGGCGCGCCAAGCATGGATCAGCCCTTGTTGCCCGTTGGCGGCGTACGATATTAACGTCATTAACGATAAGTCTCGGCCCGCCGGCCTGACTTCCGAGACAATCACCTTCCGGATAGAGTTTTCGGGACAGACAACGAGTATACCATCATGCGCTTCATTATCGCCGTTCTCGCCGCCATCGGCCTGATCCTATTTATTCTCTTGTTCGCCCCGAGCCTGGTGCCGACGCAGAATTTCAAAGGCCTGATCGAAGACGCCGCGTCGGAGAACCTCGGTCGCAAAGTCACCTTGAGCGACGATATTGAATTTAAGTTGATCCCGACCACCGCATTTCAGGTGCGCGATCTGCAAATCGAAAACGCCGAGGGATTCGACGCGCCATACCTGGCCTCGATCGAGCAAGCCAATATCGGCGTCAAGCTCCTGCCCCTGCTCTCGCGCACGGTGGAGATCGACAATTTCGTGCTCGTCGGCCCAAGCATTAATCTCGAGCGGCGCGCCAATGGCGCAGTCAATTGGGACATCGCGCAATCCGGCGAGGGCGACGATGTTCCGGCGTCTGATGGCCCAGGTTCAGGCGGCCCAGGATCAGGCGGCCCGGAATCTGGCGGCCCGGAATCTGGCGGCAACGTCAATGATCTGAAACTCGGGGACGTGCGCTTGGTCGACGGTCGGATTTCCTATGTCGACGCCGCCGCGCAGCAATCTTACCTCGCCGAGGACGTCGATCTCGACATTCGCTTGGCCAGCTTCAGCCAACCCTTAGAGGCGAACGGCTCAATGATCTTCCAGGGCGCGCCGGCGCAGGTCTCCCTGGTGATCACCACACTGAGAGACCTGCTCGACGGCGCAGCGGCGGATCTGATCCTTGACGCGACCTTGGACGACGCCAAAATCGGGGCCGATCTGGCCGTAACCAATGGCGATGAATTATCCTATTCGGGTCCTGTATCGATCGACGCGCCGGACCTCCCCGGGCTCGCCGCTTTGTTTGGCGCCTCCCTCGCCGACGCGCCGGGCTTTGACAATTTGAGCGCCAAGGGCGCGGCGGAAGGCGGCGCGGAGGGCCTGCGCCTGCGCGACGCGCAGATCAATTTCGACGCCATCGACGCCACTGGCGACCTCGCCCTTGATTGGCGCGGAGCCAAGCCGAAAGCCACCGGCGCCCTGCAAGTCGGCGCGCTCGACCTGCGGCCCTATATGCCGCCGCCGACCGAAGCGGCGACCGGCTTCCCGGCCTGGTCCGAAGCGGCGCTTGATTTCAGCAGCTTGCGCAATATCGACGCCGAGTTCGATCTCAGCGCCAAGAAAGTCTATCTCAACCAGATCGAGACAGGCGAAAGCCGGATGACGTTGGTGATTCAAGATGGACGCCTGTCCGCCGACATCCCGCAAATGCAGCTCTATGAAGGCGGCGGCTCCGGCCGCCTGGTGGTCAACGCCAAGCGCAATACGCCATCCTTCGCCGGCTATTTCGACTTCCGCTCGGTCCAGGCGGAACCGTTTTCAAAAGACGTCCTACGCCATGACAAATTGCTTGGCCTTGGCAAGATGAAAGTGGAGTTCACCGCCGCCGGCGGTTCGCAAGCGGCGATCATGCGCTCGCTTGACGGCAATGGCGAGTTCGACCTCGCCGACGGCGCGATCAAGGGCGTCAATCTGGTCAAGCTCGCCTCGGCGGTTCAGGAACTCTATCAAGGCGGCCTCACCAATCCCGCCGCAATCACCAGCGCCATTAGCGCCGCCCAACGGCCGGACGAAACCACGGACTTCTCGAAATTTCTGTCCAACTTCACGGTGGAGAACGGCGTCGCCACGGCGCCGACCATCAATCTCACCGGCCCGTATCTGACGATGACCGGCCGGGGCAACGTCAATATCGCCGGACAAACCATCGACCTGCGCCTCAATCCGCGGGTCACGAGCACTTCTGACGGCGTAGAAGGCCGCGCCATCGCCATCCCCATGCGGATCGGCGGAACGTTCTCGAATCCTGAGATCGGCATTGACGTGGAAACCCTGTTGCGCGCCCGAGCTGAAGGTCAGGGTCGGAAATTGCTGGAGGACGCCCTCGGGCTGAATGACCAGAAAGAAGAAGGCGAAGAGCCTTCCGCCGGCGAAGAGATTGGCCGCGCCATTCTCAAAGGCCTTTTTGACAGCGGCGACGAGGACTAGCGGAAGGATCGACGATGCCTGCAATGGATACGGTCATGGCGTCATTCCCAATCGCTGGCGTCACGCTGGTGGCGCTTTCCCTCATCTTCTTTCTGCGCCTGCGCAAATACGATCGGGTGCCGATGCAATGGGGAATTCGCGGCAAGCCAGCATGGTCGGCGCCGGCCTGGCTCGCCGTTAGCTTCACGCCGGCTTTGTTCTTTCTCGTATGGGCCCTCATCGATCGGGCCGAACCCGTTGACGCCACGCGCGAAATCAATATCGCCGCCCTGGTGATGAGCGCCTCGTTCGTGCTCGCCCATTTCGGCCATCTGGCCTATGCCGAGCGCAGCCTTCGACGCGCCGACGAGAGTTAATCCGCCGCGGCTCGGCCCCAGGCGCGGGCATCTTCCCCATGTGGTTAAATATTCGCTAACGCGAGGCGGAAATCCGCAGAATCGCCCTAGCGAAAATCAGCAAAGCAGCAAATGATCCCGTCACTTAGGCGTCGCCAACGCCGCGACAGCGGTTTTTTGGGGCGATGCTGGATCGACGGCCCCGCGTCGGAACGTTGTTCAAGGGGGCCACGCAAGCGGACATGAACGCCATGGCATTGGGCCACACAAGGAATGATCACCGCCGCCCAGGAGCACGCTTCAAAAGCGCTCTGTTGCGGACGGTCGCCGGGTCGGCGACGGCGCTAGCGCCGTTGCACGCGGCATGGGCTCAGTCTGGCGCGGAAGGATCAGGCTTCGCCATCGACCCGCTGGCGGTCGGCGGCGTCGGCGCAGCGGCGCTGACCATCGCCGCGGTCGCATGGGCGGTGAAAGTCTCGCTCTCGGCCCAGCGCGCCTCCCTCGACTGGTCGACCAAGCTGGCTGAAATGGAAGCCCGCATGGAGAAAGCCGAATCTGTATTGTCGGCCCATCGCGGCTTGGTGATCGTGTGGGATGAAGACGAAGCCGCCCTCGAGGCCGGCTGGGGCGCGCCGAAAATCCTCGGCGGCCCGGCGGCCCTCGCCTCTTTGATGGCGTTCGCTAGCGACGCCGCGCCGAACACCCCGCCCGTGGACCGGCTGTTGAACGCCTTCGGCGATCTTGAACTCCAGATTCCCGGCGCCGAAGAAGCGCCGCGCAGCCTGAGCGACCATGTGCACGCTCTGCGCAGCCACGGCATCGGCTTTTCGGGCTCCTTGCTCACCAGCGAAGGCCGCGCCATTGAAGCGGAAGGCTCGATCGCCGGCGGCCAGGTCGCTTTGTGGCTCACCGATCCTGCGGCGCGCATGGCCGAAGACGGCGGGATTATGGGCCGCCTCAATCAGAACACCGCCGATCTGCACGGCGCGTTCCGGCAACTCGACGCGGCGCCGATCCCGGCCTGGCGGCGCGACGCGGACTTACGTTTGATCTGGGCCAACAAAGCCTATGTCGACGCCGTCGAATCGAAATCCATCGCCTCGGTCTGCAAAGACCAAATCGAGCTCGACGCCGCCGTGCGCCGCCTCGCCGACCGCGCCGCGTCGGGCAAAGAACAAGTCGACGGCCTGGTCACGGTCAACGTCAAAGGCGAACGCCGGGTGTTCCACGTCACCGAATCCCCCTCGCACACCGGCGACGGGGCGGCGATCAACGGGTTCGCCGTCGACGTCACCGAATTGCAGCAGACCAAGAACGATCTCGACCGCCATATTCAATCGAACCGCCGCACCCTCGACCAGATCCCGACTGCGGTGGCGATGTTCGGCGTCAATCAAGAACTGTCTTACTACAACACCGCGTTCCAGACGCTTTGGCGGATCGACGCCGCGGAGCTCGACTCCAGGCCGCGTCATGGCGAGATCCTCGATCGCCTGCGCAACGCCGGTCGGCTGCCCGAACAGGCGGACTATCGTAGCTGGCGCAAATCGCAACTATCGCTTTACACGGATGAAATCGAAGGCCCAGGCGTCGATCGCACTGGCGCCGCGCCGGACGACGTCTGGCCGCTTCCCGACGGACGCACCTTGCGGGTCGCGAAAGCGCGTCATCCGCTCGGCGGCGTCGTCATCGTCTTTGAGGACATTACCGAACAGCTGAAATTCGAGGCGCTGCACAACACCCAGATCAAAGTTCAGCGCGCGACCTTGAACAATCTCTCCGAAGGGGTCGCCACGTTCAGCGCCGACGGCGTTTTGAAGTTGCACAACGACTCCTTCCGCGAGCTCTGGCGGCTTGACGAAAATTTCCTCACCACCCGCCCGCATATCGAGAAAGTGGTGGCGAAGCTCAAAGCCTTCGCTGCGGAAGACGGCGACGCTCTCAACGACGTCAAGCGCCGCGTCACCTCGATGCGCGCGGAGGACAGAACATCCGTCCACGACAAAACGCTGTCGCTGACCGACGGTCGGACGCTGTCGTTCGGCACCGAACCCTTGCCGGACGGCGCGACGCTGCTGCATTTCCTCGACATCACCGACAGTTGCGAGCGCGAAAAAGAACTGAAAGAGCGCAACGCTTTCCTCGAAGACATCGACCGCCAGAAATCGAAATTCGTCGACCACGTGTCCTATCAATTGCGCACGCCGCTAAACACGATCATCGGCTTCACTGAAATGATCGACGGCGAAATGTTCGGTGTGCTGAATGAACGCCAGAAGGACTATGTCGCGAGCGTCCTGTCGGCGGCGTATTCTTTGAAGGATCTGATCTCGGATATCATGGACTTGGCGGCGATCGACGCCGGCAAATTGTCCCTCGACCGGGAAGACGTCGACATTCGCGACCTATTGACGAATGCGGCGGCATACGCGGCGCTGAAGGCGGAGGACACGCAAGTCTCCCTCGTCGTCGACTGCCCGGAAGACATTGGCGCGATCAGCGCCGACGAGCGCCGCCTGAAGCAGGTCCTGTTCAATCTCCTGTCGAACGCCTTCGCCTACACCAGCAGCGGCGGCGAAGTGAAGTTGAGCGCCGATCGCTCGCCGGGCTTGGTGCGCATCTGGGTCAACGACTCCGGACGCGGCGTATCGCCGGACGATCAGGCCAAGGCGTTCGAAGCGTTCGAGTCCAGCGGCCCCTCGGCGGGCGCGGGCCTCGGCCTCGCGTTGGTGCAGCGCTTCATCAATCTGCATGGCGGCTGGGTGCGCATGGAATCAGCGCCGGGCGTCGGCACCCAGGTGACGATCTTCTTGCCGGCTGAAAACCGCGCCGCCGCCAGCGAGCCTGAGACCGAGCCGGCCGAGCCGACGGCGTCGCCCCCAGGCAAGCCGGACACGCCCGAGCCAGCCCAAGGCAAAGGCCAGGTCGCGCAAGACCGCAGCAGCGGCGCGGCCCGTAAACGCGCTGGCCAGCCCGCCAAGCGGGCGCAGCCCCGGGCGAAAGCGGCGGAATAAGCCGCTCGCGTTGCGGCGCAGCGATCTCCAATCTGATTGCGTTCTCATTGCGTCCTTGGGTTTCGCGCGCGGCTTCCGTGGGCTATAGATAAGCCATGTTGTCACCAGCGTTGCTCTTACTTTTGCTCAGCCCAGAAGCGCCGTACGAACCGGACTATCTGGCGTATGAATCCGACATCTTCACCCAGGAAGGCCCGCAATATCGCCAATGCGTGCAAGACGTCGCTAATGATCTCGAAACCGGACGACAAGGCGCACAGCGCTGGGCCGCCGACGCCGGCGGCGCCGCGGCGGAGCATTGCCTCGCCATCGCCGACCTCGCCGCGGGATTGCCGCGTCTGGCGGCGGTGCGGTTCTTGAAGATCAGCGAACGCGCCGACGCTGGGGGCGACGAGGCCCGCGCGCTCGTCTTGGCCCAGGCCGCGCTCGCATGGCTCGACGCCAATGAACGCGACTTCGCCGATGAAGCGGCGACCAGGGCCCGGGCCCTCGCGCCGGCACCTGCCGCTTTGTTGATGGTCGCGGCGAACGTCTATGGACAACCAGACCGCTGGCAGGCCGCTTCGGACGCGGTGCCCGAAGCCGAAGAAGCGGGGATCGCCACCGCCGAAGCCTATATCATTCGCGCCCGCGCCGAGCGCGCGCTCGGCAAGAACCGCGTCGCCGCCGAGAACGTCATCAGCGCTTTGAAGCTGGACCCGTTTAACCTCGACGCCCTGGTATTGCGCGGCGAGCTGATCCAGGCCGGCATGGTCATCAACGCCGACTACACGCCAAAAGGCGCTGAGAAAGACGCCGCGGAATAGGCTCTTATGGACGCCGACGCCCTCATCGCCGCGCTTGGCTTAGAGCCCCATCCCGAGGGCGGGCATTTCCGCGAAACCTTCCGCGACCCCCATATGCGCGACGGCCGCAGCTGCGGCACGGCGATCTATTATTTGCTTAAGGCCGGCGAATACTCCCATTGGCATCGCGTCGACGCGGCGGAGATCTGGCACTATTACGCCGGCGGTCCCCTCGCCCTGACGATTTCAGAAAACGGCCATGACGCCACGGGATTCCGTCTCGGAACGAATTTCGGCGCCGGCGAGCGACCGCAAGCCGCAGTGCCCGCCAACGCCTGGCAGACCGCCGAAAGCCTCGGCGCTTGGACCCTTGTCGGCTGCACCGTCGCGCCAGGCTTTGAATTCGCGCATTTCGAAATGGCGCCCGAGGATTGGCGGCCGACGCCGCGGACGTCATAACCGCGCGCCCTGACGCCGCGCTCTGACGCCGCGCGCCGCTCAAACGCAGCGTCAGCGCCTGGAACAGGATGGCGCGTCCGATGAGGCTGCCCACAAGATTGCCATGCTTAGGCAAATCGCCGCAGAGATTAACAATCGATTAACGCGTTCAGCGTTCAATCTTGTTTCCGCGTGCACCCCTCCAAGAGCGCCCCGCCATGTTTTCATCGTCCGATCCCGAAAAAGCCCCGCACGATCTCGCCGAAAAATCGGTGAAGGAACTGCAATCCATGGCGGTGGACGTAGACTTGACCGCGCCGCAACGACGCGCGCCGATTCTCTCTCGCGCTGGGCAGTTGCATCTGATCGACGACCTTTCCCGCACCGCCGGCGCCGGCCTTGGCGTCGCTGCCGGCCTATGCGTGTTTCTCGCCGTAACAATCGGCCGCGATCTCCCAGTGCGCGCCGGCGCGTGGCTCGTGATCGTCGGCGCAGCCCTCTATGTCTGCCGCAGCTTGCAGCGGGATTTCCGCCGCGGCGACGCGATTTCGACGCGACCGTTTCGATGGCGCGCGCACTATACTTCGGCGCTGTCGGTGCTCAGCGCCGCCCTTGGGGCCGGCGTGATCATGCTTGGACCATCGGGCGGCGACCCTGCGCTCGCCGCGGTGACGGCCCCTGTGTTGATGATCGGCCTAGCCGTGATCGGCTTGTGCCATACCGCCCATGGCGCCAGTCTCGCGGCGGCGCTCATGCCCGGCCTTAGCCTCGCCAGCCTCGGCGCTTTTCGCGCCCTTGGCGTCGGCGCTCTGTCGGTGACGATCAGCGCAATTTTAATCGCCGCCACCGCGCTCGGCGTTTTCCTGCATTACCGCCAATTCGCCAACGCCAAAACGCGATTTCCTCGCGCGCCACGGCTGCGTTTCGACGAACTTGCTCCGGAGACGACGGACAACGCGACAATCGACGAAGCCGAAACGAACCGCGCCATTGTTTAGTCATTTTTGATAGGGCCGTCTTTGTGCGGCGCAATGGAATCTTTTTCGCAATTCGTTAGACTTCCGCAATATCCTTACAGTAAGACGCAAGACACGAGAGTCGTCTTCTCATCGCCGACGCTCTTGGGATGTCGCAGCCCTAGCCGCTGCGCCGCAAGAACGACGTCGGCGTCCATGGGACATTGTTTGAGTAAGGCCGATTGGCGCCTCTCACGGGATCGAAAGGCTCTGCATTCGCCGCCAGACGCGGCGTTCCCTGCACGGCTTAAAAGCGTAGACGACAATTGAAAGAAGAATACATCATGGCTGAAGGCTTCCACGCGATCGAAGACGAGGAAATCCTCCGTCGAGTGCTGTCGCTCGCCGAAAATCACAAAACCACGCCGCGCACCGACGCCGGGGACATCGACCCAGGTTTTGAAAGCCTGCTGCATCAGATCGTCTATTACGCCACCGGCGAAGACAGCAATTGGGACGAGCCGTTATCGTTGCTGGAGCGCGCCGAAGCGATCTGGAACGCCGGCGCCCAACGCGCCGAAGACGCTTCGATCATTCGCGTGAAACTCGACGAAGCGTCGGACTGGCGCACCGCGAAAATGGTCTTGGAGATCACAACCGAAGACAAGCCGTTTCTCGTCGACTCGATCAGCGGCGCCTTGGCCGACTTAGGCAAGCCCGTGTCGTTCTTCGTCAACGCGGTGG
>CAYWWL010000020.1:0-13629 GCA_964461925.1 uncultured Caulobacterales bacterium
AGTCACCCCGAAAATCACGATCTGACCGTCCTGGGCCGCTTCGGCGCCGGAAATCAGAGTTTCTGCAAAAGCTTTGTCGTCGGCGATATCATGGTCCGCCGGCAAAACGACCACGATCCCGCCGGGCGCGGCTTGCTCCCTCGCCGCGCACAATGCGGCGATCGCCGGCGCAGTATTCTTCACCAATGGTTCGAGCACCAATTGCGCGGGACGCACTTGGATTTCGCGAAGTTGCTCTTGAATCAATTCTTGATGGTTGACGCTGCCGAGGATGATGGGCGCGAGAAACCTGTCGCTATTGCCGAGCAGGCGCGTGATCGTCCGTTGCAACAGGCTCTCATCGCCAACCAAACGATGGAACTGTTTCGGCGTCGCACGGCGCGAAATCGGCCACATTCGCGTGCCCGCGCCACCGGAAAGAATCACGGGAGAAATATTAAGGTCGCCCGACATAGACTTTTCACTCCATCGAAGTATCACCGTCAGGCGGGTTGTGACGAACATTGCGCGTCGATGCTAGTGAAAAACCGTTGACGTGGACGAGAAATTGGCAATCGACGAGGCGGCGCCGCGCGATCCGATTGGCGGCGACAGTAAAGGATGAACATGGGCACAATCGCGTCCATCGACAAAACGGGCGATATCCTAGCGCCGCTCGCCGCGAAGATGCGTGACTGGCTGATGCGCGACGCCCTCCCCTTCTGGGCCGAGCATAGTCCCGACAGGCTTTACGGCGGTTTCATCGAAGATCTTAACTTCGACGGATCGGACGCGGCGCAACCGTTCAAGAGAACGCGCGTCACTTGCCGCCAAATATACGCCTTCGCTCACGCATCAGCGCTCGGTTGGGACGACGGCGATGCGCTTATTCATGACGGCGCTGACTATCTTATCGCAAAAGCATGGCGCGACGACGAACGCGGCTTCGCCCGGCGGCTGACCCGCGGGGGCGACGTCCTTGATCCTGATACAGATCTTTATGACACTGCGTTCGCGCTGTTCGCTTTCGCTTGGGCGTATAAGGCCACGAAGGACGCTGCTTACAAGGATTGGTGCGATCGCACTCACAAGTTCGTGGTTGAGCGCATGGCGCATCCGAGCGGCCGAGGCTTTCGGCATATCTTGCCGATGAACGGATGGCGGGCGCAGAACCCGCACATGCATTTTCTAGAAGCGTGCCTCGCCGCCTATGGGGCGACGAGCGATTCGCGCTACGCCGACTCTGCGCGCGACCTGGTCGCGCTCTTCAACGACGCTCTCTTCGATCGCGAAACCGGCGTGTTGACGGAATTCTTTAATGACGACATGACGCCGGCGCCGCCGCCTGACGGCGACAAAGTCGAGCCGGGCCACCAATATGAGTGGGCGTGGATCCTGAGATTTTTCAGCGACGCGCTTGGAAACGGCGCAACAGAGGACATGATGCGGCTTATCGACGTCGCCGAAGAATTCGGGCTCGACGGCCGTGGCGCCATTCGTAACGCCGTCACCCGCACCGGCGCGGTGATCGATGGCGGCTCCCGATCATGGCCGAACACCGAACGCGTCAAAGCAGGGGTTGCGATCTGGGATATCGATCAACCTCGCGCCGCAGCGATGATCGAAGGATCGAGCAGGCTTTTGTTCGACGTGTATTTGTCATCCCATCCAAACCAATCGATTCCGCCGGGCGCGTGGATCGACGCCTTTGACGCGAACGGCGCGCCGACGGCGACAGCGGTGCCGACGTCGATTTTCTACCATATGTTCTTGGCGTTCGCGGAGGTCATCCGCCTCGCCGATCCGGAACGCAGCGCGCCCCTGGCCCGCTGAATCAATCGGCGTTCTCAAGGATCTGCGCGACGCAGGCTTTCACGCTAGCCCGCCAGTCAGGCAAAACGACGCCGAATACTTCTTCGAGTTTGGCGCAATCGAGCCGTGAATTGGCTGGCCGTTTCGCCGGCGTCGGATAGGCGGAGCTTGGAATGCGCTCGACCCGCGCCGACGGTCCGCCGAGCCGCGCGCTCTCGGCGAACGCCGCCTCGGCCAGATCGGCCCACGTCGCCTCGCCCTCGCCGCACATGTGATAGACGCCGCCGGCCTCGATCCCTTCAAGGCAAACGTCGATGACGCCGTCAGCGATATCAAGCGCGGAAGTCGGGCGGCCTCGTTGATCGGCGACGACCGAAACTGCGTCGCGATCCGTCGCCAAGCGCAGCATCGTCTTGACGAAGTTTTTGCCATAGGGACTGTAGACCCACGCGGTGCGGACGATGATCGCGTCGGGATTGGCGCGCGCCACGTTTTGCTCACCGGCGAGTTTCGAGGCGCCATAGACCCCGATCGGCGCCGGCGTGTCGATCTCTTTATAGGGCGTTCCCTTGACGCCGTCGAAGACATAATCAGTCGACAGATGGACGAACGGAACGCCGCGATCATGGGCCCATGACGCCAAGGCGGCGGGCGCTTCTGCGTTGAGGGCGAAGGCGGCGTCTTTGTCGGATTCCGCGCCGTCGACATTGGTGTAGGCCGCAGCATTGATCAACGCGTCAGGCCGTCGATCGCCAAGCGCGCACTCCAACTGGGAAAGCGCCGACAGGTCGAGCGTCGGACGCCCGAGCAGCGTCACGACAACGTCGCCGCGGGCGCCTGCGCGCGCCGCCAGCGACTGGGCGACTTGTCCCGATCGACCGATGACCAATAGGTCCATGTTTCGCCTTTCCGCGCGACGTGCGCGTTAGTAGCCGATCGCCAAGCCGTCTTTGCGCATCTCCGTGGCGCCGACATAGACGCCGGTTTCCTGATCGCGATAGATCGCTTGATATCCGCCGAACATTGCGCCGTTGTCGATGACTTTCACATTGTGCCCCATGGCCTTTAGTTTTTCGCGCGTCGCTTCCGGCGTGCCCGGCTCGACATGCAAGACGCCGATCAGGTCCACGTCGGCGTTAAGCGGATCGGTGGACGCCCGACCGCCCGTATGGTTCAACCTTGCGGCGTCGCCAGCCTCCTGCAGGTTCATGCCGAAGTCCACGAGATTGACGAGAATCTGCACATGCCCTTGCGGCTGCATGCCGCCGCCCATCAAGCCGAAACTCACCAATGGCGCGCCATCCTTCATAATGAATGCGGGGATGATCGTATGGAACGGTCGTTTACCCGGCGCGTAAACATTTGGGTGCTGAGGGTCTAGGGAGAACAGTTCGCCCCGGTCCTGCAGCATAAAACCGAGACCGTCCGGCGTGAGTCCGGAGCCCATGCCGCGATAGTTCGACTGAATGAGCGACACCATCATGCCGTCTTTGTCCGCCACGGTGAGATAGGTGGTGTCGCCTTCGCCATCCAGCTTCGGTTCGCCCGGCCCCGGCGCGGTCATTGCTTTCATCGGGTCGATAAGCGCGAATCGTTCCGCCCCATAGGCGTCCGATAAGAGCGCTTCGAGCGGCGCTTCGGCGAACGCCGGATCGGCGTAGTAGCGGGCGACGTCTTCGAACGCCAAGCGCTTGGCTTCGGTGATATAGTGGAACACTTCAGCGGAGTCCCGCCGCCATTGGCTGAGGTCGACATTCTTCAATATATTCGCCATCTGCAGTGCGGCGTAGCCCTGTCCGTTCGGCGGCAATTCGCATAACGACACTGACTTGTAGTCGACGCAGCCCGGATCAATCCATTCGCTGGCGTGCGCGGCGAAATCTTCGTATCGAAGATCGCCGCCGATCCTCTTCATATAGGCGTCGATGGTGCGCGCGATCTCGCCTTTATAGAATCCATCACGTCCTTTGCGCGCCAAAATCGAATAGGTTTCGGCCAAGTCCGGATTCTTAAAGATTTCGCCTACCTTCGCCGGACCGTCGGCGAAATAGGTGGCGCGCGCATTGTCGAATTCTTCAATCTGATCGAGGCTGCCTTCGAAACGCCGATAGTTCGATTGAAAATAGTACGCGATCACCGGCGAGACGGGGAAGCCCTCGCGGGCATAGTCGATGGCCGGCCGCAAGACTTTCTTCATGCTCATCTGACCGAACCGGTCGTGCATCTCGAACCAACCGTCCACAGCGCCGGGGACCGTCACCGGCAATTGCCCAAACGGCGGGAATTTATCGGCGCCATCAAGCTGCTCGATGAGTTGCTCGTAGGATCGCCCCAAGGGGCTGCGCCCTGACGCGTTCAGCCCATGCAGTTTATTAGTCTTCGGGTCCCAGATGATGGCGAACAGATCGCCGCCTATGCCGTTGCCGGTCGGCTCCATCAGTCCCAAAGTCGCGTTCGCAGCGATTGCGGCGTCGACCGCATTGCCGCCCGCCTTCAAGATGTCGATGGCCACTTGGCTGGCGAGAGGATGCGCCGTCGCCGCCATGCCGTGTTCGGCGTAGACCGGACTGCGTGACCATGCGGCGCCAACCGGGCGTCCGCCGGGGCCGATTTCCGCCGAACGATTCGGCGTTCCATGATCATCGGCGCTGGCGGGGCCAAAGACAGCGAATACAGCGCAACAAACGGCGGTCGCGGCGCGGCGAATTAATGTCATGGAATATTGCTCCTCAGCCTTCTGCCCCCCGCCGTCGATGGCGAGCAATGGAGAATCGATGGACGAAATGGGCGCAATCACGCTGGAGACGGCCCCCAATTAGGTTTTCTGCGCCAATCGCCCGCTCATTGTCAAAACTACGCCCAATTCGACGCAGAAGTTCAATCTTCAGCATTCTTTTGTATGGCAATGGTGGAATAGTCTAAGGACAACCACGCGGCGCGCGGAAAGGAAGACAGTATGTGCGGAATCGTTGGGATCTTAGGGGCGTCCAATGTCAGTTTGGACATCCTTGAAGGACTGCGGCGGCTCGAATACCGGGGCTACGACTCCGCCGGCATCACGACATTGTCCGACGCGGGGCTTGAAACCAGACGCGCCGTCGGCAAACTCAAGGAACTCAGCACCCTGCTCGACGCTGAGCCGCTTGAAGGCGTGGCTGGGATTGGCCACACGCGCTGGGCGACCCACGGCGCAGCGACCATCGCCAACGCTCATCCCCATGCGACTGATAAAGTCGCCCTCGTCCACAACGGGATTATTGAGAATTTCGCGGAATTGAAGGCGGGATTGATCGAGAAAGGCGTGAGCTTCGCTAGCGAGACCGATTCTGAAGTCGTTTGCCAGCTCATCACTTACTATCTGACACAAGAAACCATGAGCCCTGTCGACGCGGCGCGGCGCGCGATCAGCGAAATTAAAGGCTCCTACGCGATCGCGGCGCTATTCGCCGACGATCCCGACTTGATGGTGGCCGCCCGGGTCGGCAGCCCCTTAGCCATCGGCCGTGGCGACGGCGACATGTTCATCGGCTCCGACGCCTACGCGCTTGCGCCGTTCACCAACCGCGTCACCTATCTAGAGGACAACGACATCGCCATCGTTCGCCGCGAGGGCGTGGAGATCATCAATCGCGACGGCGCCCGCGCCAATCGCCAAGAACGCACCGTAGCGACCACGAACATGCTGGTCGACAAAGAAGGCTACCGGCACTTCATGCTCAAGGAAATCCATGAGCAGCCGCAAGTGGTCGGCCGCACGATCGCGCAATATGTCGACGGCGCCAGCGCGATGACGAAGTCGGCGGCGACGCCCGTGGATTTCTCCGCGTTCGACCATATGACAATATCAGCATGCGGAACGGCGTTCTACGCCGGACTCGTCGCGAAATATCTGTTTGAAGAATACGCCGGCCTACGCGTCGAAGCCGACATCGCTTCCGAGCTGCGTTATAGACAAGTCCCTTATCGCGCCGGCGACGCGGCTTTGTTCATTTCTCAGTCAGGCGAGACCGCAGACACGCTGGCCGCTTTGGAGGACGCCAAGGCGCACGACCAAAAGACCATCGCCGTCGTCAACGTGCCTCAGTCGTCGATCGCCCGCAGCGCAACGGCGATTTTCCCAACCCTCGCCGGCCCCGAGATTGGCGTCGCTTCGACCAAGGCGTTCACCTGTCAGCTTGCGACGCTTGCGAGCCTGGCGATCATCGCTGGACGGCAGCGCGGGGTTTTGTCCCAAGCGCAAGAAAAAGAACTGTGCACCGAGCTCCTGAAGGCGCCGCGCTTGATTGCGGACGCGCTGAAGGCCGCGTCGGCGATCGAGAACATCTCCCGAGATCTCGCGCTGGCGTCAGACGTTCTCTATATCGGGCGCGGCACCTCCTACCACTTGGCGATGGAAGGGGCGCTCAAGCTGAAAGAAATTTCCTATATCCATGCCGAGGCCTACGCCGCGGGAGAACTCAAGCACGGTCCCATCGCCCTAATTGACGGCGACACGCCGACCATAGTGCTCGCGCCGGCGGACAAGCATTTCGATAAAACCACGTCAAACATGCACGAAGTGATCGCCCGGGAAGGACAAGTTGTCTTGATCACCGACCCCGAAGGCGCCGCGAAGAACAGCGGACAGGCGAAGGCGGTGATCGAAGCGCCCGCGGCCCACCCAATCGTCGCGCCGATCGTGCAAGCGATCCCGGTTCAATTGCTCGCCTATTATGTCGCCACCCATAAGGGCACCGACGTCGACCAGCCCCGCAATCTCGCGAAATCGGTGACGGTGGAGTAAGTCCTATTTCGGCAGTCAATTGCGGGCGGATATCAGACGATGAAAACGGTCGAAGTAACGTCTATTTTTAGCGACGATATTGAGAGGTGTTGGCGCCTCGTTCTGAAAACGGCCACATTGGATTTCGTCACCGAGGGATTTATCGAACTGCAGTGGTTAGACGCGCTGCCGGAAGAATGGGTGGAAGGCGAAGCCTATAGAACCAGGTCGAAAGTTTTCGGGTTTCTCCCATTCGGCGGCGTTCACACGATAAAAGTCGTTAAGGTCGATCATGAAAACAAGATCCTCAGCACCCATGAAAGCGACGCCGTCATTAAGACATGGAATCACGACCTTATCGTTCAAGACGAAGACGGCCGCGTTAAGTACACAGACCGTATAGAGATTGACGCAGGATTTTTGACGTTCGCAGTCTGCATTTTTGCGAAACTATTTTACGAACACAGACAGAGACGATGGCGCTTATTGCTGCGCGATCAAATCTCTTCCTAGTTATCGCCTGCTGGATAGCGCCGAGCCAGCGACGGATATGCCGGCGCGGCGGAAGAAGCCTAAAGATCGCGTTCAATCAGATGGCGTATTGATCGGCCATATGTTCGCCCCCCGCGACAAAAGCTTGCCGGGAGACCAAGCCATCGTCCGGGCGATGTCGGCGATCGCAACCTTGCGATCGCGCTGTTGCGCGCGCCGCTCGCTGTTCAATTCAACCAATCCGCCATAGCCGTCGCGCATGCCTCGGGCGAAAGCCGGGCCGCATCCGGTCGCGATCGCTCGTACGAACATAACCAGATTGAAGAGAACCTGCAGCGGCAAGATCGGCCAATAAAGCAGGCCAGGCGTATTCTTGTACGCCATCCAAATACGATTGCGGGTCCCATGATAGACGGTGAAGTCGCTGTGCCGTCCGGTCACCGCCGATCCTTCATGTCGGACCACCGCGCTCGGCAACTGCGCCGCCCGCCCGCCGGCGAGGCGCAATCGAAAGCCAAGGTCGACGTCCTCGCAATAACAGAAAAATCGTTCATCGAAGCCGCCAAGGGATTCGAAAGTATCGCGTCGATAGGCCGCCGCAGCGGCGCAGGGGGCGAAACACTCCCCCACGCCGGGCGCAGTATCGCGTAGTTGTTGGAAATGCCCGCGATAGGCCAAGCCGACGGCGTGGTAGACATCGCCGGCGCCATCGACTCGAGATGGATCAGCGTCGTCCAATTGCAAGGATCCGAACGCCGCGCTGTCTGGATAGTCTTCGATCCCGGCCGCAATCGCCTCAAGCCAATCAGGCTGCGCATACGCGTCGGGGTTGAGGAAAACCAACCAGTCGCCTTTCGCCTCAGCGGCGGCCCGATTATTGGCTGCGGCGAAGCCGATATTCGAGTCGCCGTGCACCACCGTGACCTCGGGAAAGTCATCGGCGAGGGCGCCGATCGACCCGTCGTCCGAGGCGTTGTCATAAACAATGGTCTCAACCGGAGCGACCGTCTGCGCCGCCAGATGCCGGAGGCATTTCGCCAATCGCGGCCCGGCGTTATAATTGACGATGATGACGGAGAATCTCGGCATTGCTGGGATCGCGTTTTTTGGTTGGCCGTTCAGCGAACTTAAGTAATCTCTAACTGGCTTACGCCTAGCCTAGCGGGTAGGTCCAGTGGGCCCCGTGTCGCCGGCGTCGGAGCGCGCGCACAGCGCCCTGTCGAGCGGCGACGCTCAAGACCGTAACGCCCAGGCGTTGCGCCATTTCGGAATTAGCTACGATGAAACTCTTCATAACCGGCGCTGCAGGCTTTATCGGATCTGCCGTCGCGCGGATGGCGCTCGACAGAGGGCATTCGGTCGTCAATTTCGATTTGCTTACCTACGCCGCCAATCTCGACAATCTCAAAGGATGGGACGATCGAGACGGCTATCAATTCATTCGCGGGGACATTGGCGACGCCGAGGCCGTTCGCGCCGCGCTTGCCGCTGCCGAGCCTGACATAATCATGCATTTAGCAGCGGAATCCCACGTCGACCGGTCGATCGACGGCCCCGGCGCCTTCGTCTCCACCAATATCGTCGGCACCTATCAGCTGCTCACCGAGGCCCGCCGCTATGCCGAAACGCTGCCGGGCGCGAAGCAGGCGGGCTTTCGCTTTCATCATGTCTCCACCGATGAAGTCTACGGCTCCTTAGGCGCGGAAGGTCTGTTCACCGAAACCACGCCCTACCAACCGAACTCGCCATATTCCGCCTCCAAGGCCGCGTCCGACTTTCTGGTTCGCGCCTGGGGCGAGACTTATGGCTTGCCGGTGGTGACGAGCAATTGCTCGAACAATTACGGACCCTATCAGTTTCCTGAAAAATTGATCCCTGTCGTGATCTTATCGGCCCTGGAAGGGCGCACCATTCCAGTTTACGGCAAGGGCGAGAACATCCGCGACTGGCTCTATGTCGACGACCACGCAGACGCGCTATTGCTGATCGCGGAAAAAGGAGTCGTTGGCGAAACCTATAATGTCGGCGGGCGCAATGAACGGCGCAATATCGATTTGGTCAACGCCATCTGCGCCGCCATGGACGCGCGCCGTCCTGACGCGGCGCCCCATGGCGATCTCATCTCCTTCGTCAAAGACCGGCCCGGCCATGACATGCGCTACGCCATCGACGCGACGAAGATCGAGCGAGAACTTGGCTGGACCCCGGCGACCGGCGTTGAAGAAGGTCTCGACCGCACCGTCGATTGGTATCTTCAAAACGATTGGTGGTGGCGGGCGATCCGTGAACGCGGCCATGACGACGCTGCGCGGCTTGGCTTGTCGACTTAGCGTCGACGACGTGACAAGGCGCGCCAAGGAGGCGGTATGAAAGGCATTATTCTCGCAGGCGGTTCGGGCACGCGGCTCTATCCGATCACCAAGGCGGCGAGCAAGCAATTGCTGCCGGTGTTCGACAAGCCGATGATCTATTATCCATTAAGCACATTGATGCTCGCCGGCATTCGCGACATTCTTATTATTACAACGCCTGCGGATCAACAAACCTTCCACGCCTTGCTTGGCGACGGTTCGGACTGGGGCATTTCCTTGTCCTACGCCGTCCAGCCAGAACCAGAAGGCCTCGCCCAAGCGTTCCTAATCGGCGAGAAATTCATCGACGGCGATCCATGCGCGCTCGTGCTCGGCGACAATATCTTCTACGGCCATGGCTTGGCGGAAATGTTGGAGGAGGCCGCGAACGTGAACAATGGCGCCGTCGTATTCGGCAGCCATGTGCTCGATCCCGAACGTTATGGCGTCGTGGAATTCGACGATTCCGGGACAGCGGTCAGCATCGAAGAAAAGCCCGCCAAGCCGAAATCCAATTACGCCGTTACCGGACTGTATTTTTACGACGCCACCGTGTGCGAGCGCGCCAAGCAAGTCACGCCGTCTGCGCGCGGCGAGCTTGAGATCACCAGCCTCAACGAAATGTATCTCAATGACGGCGCCTTGACCGTGCAGGTGATGGGCCGCGGCTTCGCCTGGTTCGACACCGGCACCTACGCCTCGTTGCTCCAGGCCGCCCAATTCGTGCAGACGATCGAAGATCGCCAGGGCCTGAAAATCGGTTGCCTCGAGGAGATCGCTTTTCGCAAAGGCTTCATCGACGCCGAAGCGCTGCGGCGATTGGCGGAACCCTTGATGAAGAGCGGTTACGGCGCGTATCTCGAACGCTTATTGCACGAACGCGTCTTTTAAATCGAAACGGACCTAAACCGCCATGGACGTAATCGACACCGACCTCGCCGACGTCAAAATATTCTGCCCTCGTCGCTTTGAAGACGATCGCGGCTATTTCATGGAGACGTTCGCCGCGCACAAATACGCGTCCGCGATCGGCGATATGACCTTCGTGCAAGACAATGAGTCCTTTTCCCGCGCGCCGTTCACGGTCCGCGGACTGCATTACCAAGCGCCGCCTTTCGCGCAGGCGAAATTAGTTCGCGCCGTGAAAGGAACGATCTTCGACGTCGCCGTCGACGTGCGCAGCGGATCGCCCTCCTATGGCCAATGGACAGGGGTCGAGCTATCCGCCGACAACGGACGCCAATTGCTCGTGCCCGCTGGCTTTTTGCACGGCTTTATGACGCTCGAACCGGACTGTTTGGTCGCGTACAAAGTGACGGCGCGCTATGACGCCGCGTCCGACGGCGCGGTCCATTGGGCCTCGCCCGAGCTTGGCATTGAGTGGCCAGGCGCCGCCGATAAGGTGGTCTTGTCCGAGAAAGACGCCGCAGCGCCGACATTCAGCGCATTTGCATCGCCGTTCGATCAATCCTAGTGGCCGCTGGCGTCTTTCGCGATCGCTCTTTTTGGCGCGCTCTAGATCGCCTTGACGATGCTGTGGAAAAAATGGCGGACCCGAGAGGATTCGAACCTCTGGCCTCTGCCTTCGGAGGGCAGCGCTCTATCCAGCTGAGCTACGGGTCCTTAAGGAGCCATGGCCTACGCCAAAACAGGCTGATCGGCAACAGCAGATAACGGCTTGAGGCTCGGGAAAATCATTTTCAACGCCGCAAAAATGTGCATTGTTCACTCTTCCTGCGTCGCCGAAATTAAGCTTGGCGTCGATTACCTGGCCCACGCCGCATAGCGGGGGCGTTCATGTTGACCGTCACGGCTCGCGGGGGGCCCTTGGATCTACCATTTGACATTCCTGAGACGTCGCTCAGGCTGAGAAGCTTTCTCGGCCTATTCGCTTTTATGGCCATCGCCTGGCTGTTCTCCGAGAACCGCGGGCGGTTCCCATTTAAAGTCGCGGTGATCACCGTGATCGCCCAAATGGCGATTGCTGGGCTGTTGCTCTATACGCCTGGCGCGCGTGATGCGCTGGCGTTCTTGAACGTCGTGGTCAGCACCCTGCAGCAGGCGACTGAAGCGGGCACATCCTTGGTGTTCGGCCATCTCGGCGGCGGCGATGCGCCGTTCGACGTGACCAATGAAGGGGCGATGTTCAATTTCGCCTTTCGCGCCCTACCCTTGTTGATCTTCTTCTCCGCACTTTCCGCTTTGTTATGGCATGTGGGCATTCTGAAGATCTTCATCCGCGCCTTCGCCTTCCTGCTCACTAAAGTCTTCGATGTGGGCGGCGCAGTTGCGCTGGCGGCGGCGGCGAACACGTTCCTTGGCCAATCAGAAGCGCCGCTGCTTATTCGCGCATTCTTGGCGAAACTATCGCGCTCGGAATTCTTCGTGGTGATCACCGGCGGCTTCGCCACCGTGGCCGGATCGGTGATGGTGCTCTACGCCACGTTGTTAGAGCCGATGCAGCCTTCAGTTCTTGGCCATATCATCGTCGCCTCGGTGATTTCGGTGCCGGCGGCGATCCTAATGTCGCAAATCATTATTCCGCCGGAAAAAGGCGCCATTCCAACGCCCGTGAACGCCGCTGACGACTTTAAATACTCAGGGTCCATGGACGCATTCATGCACGGCATGACTGACGGGCTGAAACTCTACGCGAACGTCGTCGCCTCGTTGATCGTCTTCACCGCCTTTGCGGAGCTGGTGAACATTATGTTGAGCGCTGCGCCCGACGTGGCTGGCGCGCCGCTGACCTTGCAGCGGATCTTGGGCGTCGTCTTTGCGCCGTTGATGTGGCTCACTGGCGTGCCGTGGAGCGAGGCGTTCGACGCCGGCTCATTGATGGGCGTCAAGACCGTGCTTAACGAGTTGGTCGCCTATATCCAGTTCGCGCAAATGCCCGCCGATACCTTCGACGAACGCACGCGCCTGATCCTGATTTACTCGCTTTGCGGCTTCGCCAATATCGCCAGCCTCGGCATCGTCGTGGGCGGCCTGACCGCGATCGCGCCCGAGCGCCGACAAGACGTGCTTGAGCTCGGCCCGAAAGCGCTCGTCGCCGGCACGTTTTCGACCTTAATGACAGGGGCGGTGATCGGCGCGATCTGGGTCGGTTAGACGCTTTACGCTTCGGCCAACGCCTTCGCGCGCTTCTTGCGCATATGCGGCAATAACTCAATCTTCCGAAGGCGGATTGATTTTGGCGTCACCTCGACCAATTCGTCTTCTTCGATATAAGCGAAGGCTTGCTCCAAAGTAAGACGACGCGGCGGCGTCAGTTTGACCGCATCGTCCTTGCCGGCGGCACGGATGTTCGTCAGCTGTTTCGCCTTCAACGGGTTGACGTCGAGGTCGTTATCCTTGGCGTTCTCGCCGACAATCATGCCTTAGAGACCGCCTCGCCTGGCCCGATGAACATCACGCCGCGCTCTTCGAGATTCCAAAGCGCGAACGGTACCGAATCGCCGTCGCCATTGGAGATTAACACGCCATTGCGTCGTCCTTCGATGGCGCCGCGATGGGGAGCGTATTTCAGGAATGACCGGTTCATCACCCCAGTGCCGCGGGTGTCGGTAAGGAATTGGCCATGATAGCCGATCAGGGCCCGGGCCGGCGCGTGCAGCGTGATTCGGGTCTTGCCGGCGCCCGCGGGTTTCATTTCCTGGAGCTCCGCCTTGCGTCGGTTGAGGGTTTCAATGACGGGCCCAGAGAATTCGTCGTCGACGTCGATGACCACTTCTTCGATCGGCTCGAGCAGGGTTCCGTCGTCGCTTCTTCGAGTTACGACCCGCGGCCGCGAGACCGCCAACTCAAAGCCTTCCCGGCGCATATTTTCAATCAACACGCCAAGCTGCAGTTCGCCGCGTCCGGCGACTTCCATGCCGTCGCCGCCCGGCGCATCGGTGACGCGGATCGCCACGTCGCCTTCGGCTTGGCGCAACAAACGGTCGCGGATGACGCGGGATTGAACCTTGTCGCCCTCGCGGCCGGCGAGCGGCGAATCGTTCGCGGAAATGGTCACCGACAGGGTCGGCGGATCGATCGGCTGGGCCGGTATGGCGTCGGTCGCAGAGAGATCGCACAACGTGTCGGCGACCGAGGCTTTTTGAAATCCTGCGAGCGCGACGATGTCGCCCGGACCCGCCTCTTCCACCGGTTGGCGCTTGAACCCGCGGAACGCCAGGACTGTCGTACTCCGTCCCCGTTCGATTTCCTTGCTGTCATGACGCAACGCTT
>CAYWWL010000021.1:0-13311 GCA_964461925.1 uncultured Caulobacterales bacterium
TCCATCTCGGTGCGGCGCCGTCAAGCGCGGGCGGATCAAACACATTGGGCGCGCCTTCATGACCGCGCTGCGCGCAATCATCGCCCGGGACGTAGGCCTCGCCCTAAAAGCCGGCGGCGGCGCCGCCCAGGCGATCATTTTCTTCGCCCTGATCGTCGTGCTTTTCGCCTTCGCCGTCGGCCCTGATCCGGCCTTGCTCGCCCGCATCGCCGCCCCGGTCTTATGGACCACGGTTCTCCTCGCCGCGCTTTTGACCTTAGACCGGCTTTTCCAAGCCGACTATGAAGACGGCGGCCTCGATATTCTGGTGCAGCGCACGCCGACATTAGCGCTGTTAGTGCTGGCCAAGGCCGCGGCCCATTGGATCTCAACCTGTTTGCCCCTGATCCTAGCGACGCCAGTGATGGCGATCACCCTCAATCTCCCCTTGTCGGCCTACGCGCCGCTGCTGATCTCATTGCTGATTGGCACACCCGCCCTAGCGATCACCGGGGCGCTCGGCGCCGCCTTAGTATTTCCCTTGCGCCGCGCGAGCGTTTTATTGACCTTGATCATTGGCCCTTTGTTTGCGCCGGTTATGATTTTTGGCGTGGCCGCAGCGACGCCGGGCAGCGGCGCTGCGCCGCTCTTGTTTTTGACCGCCGTCAGCCTCATGTCGGTGATCGTCGGGCCGATCGCCGGCGCCGCGGCGATCCGCTTCAATCTGGCTTGATCGGCCGCTGATCTGGGTTAGGTAAGTCGTCCATGGCCAATGTATTTTACGAGCTCGCCAATCCCGCCCGGTTCGAAAGCTGGGCGACGCCGATCCGCCCAGCGCTCGGCGGCGTCGCCCTCAGCTTGATCGCGCTCGGCTTGTATTTCGGCTTGTTCAACTCCCCGGCGGACTATCAACAGGGCGACACCGTGCGGATCATGTATGTCCACGTGCCCGCCGCGTGGATGGCCATGGCCTGCTACACGTCGATGACGATCTCTTCCGCAGTGGGCTTTATATGGAAACATCCCCTCGCAGACGTCGCCGCTAAGTCGACCGCACCCATCGGCGCCGTGTTCACTGCGCTGGCCTTGATCACTGGCGCTCTCTGGGGACAACCGACCTGGGGCACATGGTGGGTCTGGGACGCGCGCCTCACGTCGGTGCTGGTGCTTCTATTCATGTATCTCGGCTATATGGCGATCTGGACCGCTTTCGACGATCAAGCCCGCGCGGCGAAGATCGCCGCCATCGTTTGCATGGTGGGTTTCGTCAATATACCGATCATCAAATTCTCGGTCGACTGGTGGAACAGCCTGCACCAACCGGCGAGCGTGATCCGCGCCGACGGCCCCTCCATTGACGGGTCGATGCTGACGCCGCTCCTCTTAATGGCGCTCGGCTACACGGTTTTGTTCGTCTACCTCTTGTTCGCCAATATGTCCGCTGAGATCGCCGAGCGGCGGATCGCCCGTCGCCAGCAGGCCGTGCGCCCAGTCTCGACCCTGCAGCCAGGCGCTCCAACGGAGACCGCGTCATGAATAAGAAGCAAAAACGCCTGTTCTTCGTCGGCGCCGTCCTCGCCGTTTCGGCCCTCGCCGCGGGCGCGGTCTTGACGGGGCTGCGCACCAGCGTCTCGTATTTCTTCACCCCGACGGATCTCGCCGCAGCCATCGCCTCGCCAAGCGGCGGCCCAAGCGGACCGATCCGAATCGGCGGCCTCGTCGCCGCCGGTTCGGTGGCCTATCCCGAGGGCGAGACGGCCATGGTGGAGTTCGCCATCGAAGATGAGTTCGCCGAAACCAAAGTCGTGTTCGCCGGCGTGCTGCCAGACCTGTTCCGCGAAGGCCAAGGGGTGGTCGTGCAAGGGCGGCTGGCGGACAGCGGCGCCGTGGTCGCCGATGAGGTGCTCGCCAAGCATGACGAGACCTATATGCCGCGCGAAGTCGCCGACGCCTTAAAGGAACAAGGCCGCTGGCGCGACGGCGACGACTAAGTCCGCGCACGACGGAGCCGACGCCATGACTGACCCGAAACGCGCCGCCTCGCCCGAATCGTCGTCACCAATGGCGATCGCTTTCTTGCTGTTTCCAAATGTCACCCAATTGGACTTGACCGGACCGGCGCAAGTGCTTTCCCGGCTTGGCGACGTGCGCCTGGATCTGGTGGCGAAGACCCTCGCGCCGGTTCCCACGGACAGCGGCTTTCCGCTGACGCCGACGGCGACGTTCGAAACCGCGCCGACGCCGGACATTCTCTGCGTCCCGGGCGGTCTCGGCACGATCGCCGCTATGGAGGACGAGGCGACGCTTGCTTGGCTGCGCCGCGCCGCTGAAACGGCGACCTGGGTGACGAGCGTGTGCACAGGATCATTGGTGCTCGGCGCGGCGGGGCTGTTGAAAGGCTACCGCGCCACCAGCCATTGGGCGTCCCGCGATCAGCTGGCGTATTTCGGCGCCATCCCCGTGGCCGAGCGCGTCGTGTTCGACCGCAATCGCGCCAGCGGCGGCGGCGTCACCTCAGGCATTGATTTCGCGCTGTCCCTAACGGCGGCGATCCGCGGCGAGGACTACGCCAAAATAGTGCAGCTCAGCCTCGAATATGATCCGCATCCGCCATTTGATTCCGGCTCGCCGGACAAAGCGAGCGACGCGGCGAAGACGGCGTACCAGGCGCTGATCGACAAGTCGGTCCCCGACCGCGCCGCGAAAGTCAAAGCCATCGCAATGCGCTTAGGGTTTTAAATCGAGAACGCGCCAGATCTCATTCCATTGGAATCGGCGGGTCGCCGTTCTTTGGAATCACAATTGTCATAATACTGATTATTTCATCGCCGCCGTAAACGATTATCTGAACAATTCGAACATATTCGTCTTCATAGACAACGTTGACTTCTTGGCGAACATCGTCAAGCCGAGGCAATGAGGATTCAAGGTCAATGCGGTCGCGGAAGGACGACAGAACGCGCCAGGTCGCTGGCCCGATCGGCTCAGTCATCTCTGACGCGTCTTGGTACGATAGAATACGGGCGAGCTTATAATTTTTGAAGATCGCCTTGAGTTGACCGACGACGTCGCCTTGTTTGTCGGCGACCGGCGTGGTCAAGAGCGCATACTCCACGCTCTCCTGAAGGTTATCCTCGCGCGCCTCGGCATCCAACACGGCCGCCGAAACGACTGACGATGAAAACACAGCGACGCAAAAAATGACTGCGGCGGCAATTTTAGTGCAAACATTAAAATATCTGGACATAATTATCTCAAATGTATATTTAAACTATACGCGACAAAGCGCATTGAGTCAAAAATTGGATTAAGGATCACTGGACCTAATCGGCTTTGACGAGGGCGCCAACGACCAACAATTATGCAGCCGGTTCGATTTGCAGCCAGTCAAGCAGGGTCGACGCGGCGGCGTCCTCCGCCGACGGTCCGTCGACGCCAAGCGCAGACAAGACGGCGTCAAAGCCTCGCAATTGCGCGGCGCGCTCGGGACCGTCGCGCAACAATGGCGCTAGCGCCGCGGTCATTTTTTCGGCGGTGCAGTTTTCCTGCAGAAACTCCGGCGCGATGGCCCGACCGGCGGCGATGTTGACGATCGAGGCGTAGGGCGTGATCACCGCCCGGCGAACCCATGCGGCGGTGAGGAAATCCACCTTATAGGCGACGACCATCGGCGTGGCGTTGATCGCCAATTCCGTCGTCACGGTGCCGGACGCGGCGAGCGCCGCATCGGCCGCAGCGAACGCGTCGTATTTTTCTTCTGCTTGCGGAATAATCGGCTTGATCGGCCATTTGGCGATGGCTGCGCGGGCGCGCTCCTCGATGCGTGGGGCCAACGGCGCGACGACGGTCAAGTCCGGGGTCTGCGCCGCCAGGCGCGCCACGGTCTCCCCCATCACCTCGGCGAGGCGATTGACCTCGCCCTTGCGGCTGCCCAATAGGACCGCGAGCAAGGGGCCGTCGCCGACGCCATGGCGGGCGCGAAAGTCAGCGCCGTCGCCGCGCGAGCGCCAGGCGGATTGAAAGTTCGGATTGCCGATAAACCGCGCCCTGGCGCCGGCGGCGTCGAACAAAGGCGGCTCGAACGGCAGCAAGCACAAGACCCCGTCGAACATTTCAGCGACGAACTCAGTGCGTTTCGGCCTCGTGGCCCATACCTGCGGCGCGGCCAATTTAAACAGCGCCGTATGCGGCGCGCGCTTTTTGAACCGGGTCGCGCAGATCCGAGAGAACGACCAAGCGTCGACGAACACAGCGGCGTCGGCGCCCTCCGCCGCCGCCAGCGCCGCTAAGTCGCGCGCGCGGGCGAACGCCGAGAACGCCACTTTGGCCGCGTCCCACAAGCCCATCACGGCGAACCCATCCACGGGAAACGCGCTCTTTAAACCGGCGGCCGCCATGGCGTCGCCGCCGCAGCCGATAAACCTGATATTGGGGCAGCGCGCGCGCAGCGCCGTCATCACCGCCGCGCCGATCGTGTCGGCCGGCGGCTCGACGGCGACCATCATGATCGTAAGGGCGCGCCTATTCGGGATCGGTTCAGACACCGTGCTCGCCTGGATCAAAGCCGAGAATGAAAAGACCGCGCCGGTCGGCTTCCGCGATGGCCGCGTCAGCGTCAAGGAATAGAGCGCGGCCGGCCTCCACGGCCAAGCCGGCGAGACCGGCCTCGGCCGCCAGCTCGACCGTCCGCCGCCCGATCGTCGGCAGATCGACGCGCAACTCCTGGCCCGGCTTTGGCCGCTTCACAAGCACGCCGTTCAGGCCTTCGCCGCCTTTCAGGTCCGCCGGCAAGCCCGCCACCCGGGCGAGCATCGCGTCGGTGCCCTCCGCCGCTTCGATGGCGAGGACGAGACCGGACGCGACCACCGCCGCCTGGCCGACGTCATAGGGGCCAAGCGCGCTGATCACGGCGGCCGCTTTGCGCACGTCATCAAGATGCGCCTCGCTTGGCGCATGGGCCCCGAACACGCCTGGCGCGGCGGCGAGATCGGCGGCCACTTCGTCGGCGCCGACCACTTTAACGCCCTCGGCCTCGAACGCGTCGACGATAACGCCAAGCAACGCTCCATCGCCGCGCGCCGCGGCCGCCAACAGCCGCGGCAAGAGCGCCGCAGCCCGCCAATCGAGCTTGATCGAGGAAAAATCAGGACGCGGCACAATTCCAGCGAGAACGACCGCGTCGCATTCGCTGTCGCGTAAAATCCGCGCGAGCTTACCCGCCTCGCCGAGATGCAAGTCGAACCCGGGCAGTTCGTCCGCCTCGGCGTCGGCGAAGCCGACCAAACGGATCATGATGAACGGCGCGTCATTGCGCTCGCACGCCTTTGCGAGTTCAAGCGGCAAACTACCGCCGCCGGTGATGATTGCGAGTTTTCGCCAACGCACGAGCGCGCCGCCTTCCCTTGCTATCGCGGTCCCATGATGGAGCGCGCCGGTTCCGCCTGGATAAAGTCGGTAATTTCCAACACTTGGGGAATGTCTTTGTACTCTTCCGCGACTTGCGGCACGCGATCCTTGAAAACGCCAGGGCCGTCGAACAGCGCCTTATAGGCGGCCAGCATCGATTTCAAAGTCGCCTTATCGACGCCGCCGCGCTTCAATCCAACCATATTCAGACCGCCCAACGCCGCGCGATTGCCGAGCACCGACCCGTAAGGGATCACGTCCATCGCCACCGCGGCGCAGCCGCCGACATAAGCTCGCGCGCCGATGCGGCAGAATTGGTGGACGCCGACGAGACCGCCGAGGAATACGTGTTCGCCGATCTCGACATGTCCGCCTAAAGAACAGTTACTCGCGACGATGGCGTGGTCGGCGATCTGGCAATCATGGCCGATATGCGCCGCAGCCATGACGGTCACATGGTCGGCGATGCGGGTTTCGCCGCCGCCGCGCACGGTCCCGCGATGGATCGACACTTGCTCCCGGATCACGCAATCGGCGCCGATCGTCACCCGTGCGCCCGCGCCGTCATCGCTCAAATGCTGCGGCGGACCGCCGATCATGGTGAACGGATAGACCACCGAGCGTTCGCCGATCGACACCCGCCCTTCGAGCACGACATGGGACGTCAGCCGCGCGCCGGCGGCGATCCGCGCCCCCGGACCGACATGGCACCAGGGGCCGATCTCCGCGGTTTCATGGATCTCAGCGGCCGGATCGACGATCGCGCTGGCGTGGATGTTTGCCCCGGTCATTGGATCAGAAACTAGGATCCGCCAGCATCGCCGCGAAACTCGCCGTCGCAACGGTCGTGTCGTCGACCGTGGCGACGCCTTCGAATTTCCACACCGGCGGCCGCTTCTGGGTCACGCGCACGGTCATCCGCACCTGGTCGCCCGGGAACACCGGTTTGCGAAACTTCGCCTTGTCGATGCCCATGAAAAGGACGACCTTCCCGTCAGTGTCTAATTGCTCTGTATACGCGGTGAAAGCGGCGGCCCCTTGCGCCATCGCCTCGACCAGCAAGACCCCGGGGAACACCGGCCGCTCCGGAAAGTGCCCTGGGAAGAACGGCTCGTTATAGGTGATCGACTTCACCGCCACCGCGCTTTCCCCCGGACGGATGTCGACGACTTTGTCGACCATCAACATCGGGTACCGATGCGGGAGTAGTTGCATCAGATCATTGACGTCTAATTCTGTTTTGCCTGGTTCAATCGCCATAATTCTACTTTTCTTTTTTCCTGCCGCCCCGTTGCATAAACATTATCGAACGCCACCAAAGGTGGGTAGGCATGGCCGGCACGCCGCCCCACGCCTCACCTGCGGGAACGTTCCGCATAAATCCTGATTTCGATCCCAATTGCGCGCCGTCGCCGATGACCACGTGATCGCCGATCCCGGACTGTCCGCCCATAACGACGCCATCGCCGACCGTCGCGCTGCCGGCGGCGCCGGACTGCGCCGCGAACACGCATCCGCGCCCAATCGTAACATTATGAGCGACTTGGAATTGGTGGTCGATTTTGGTGTCGTCGCCGATTCTTGTGACGCCGACGGTGGCGCGATCCACCGTGCAGTTGGCCCCGATCTCGACCCGATCGCCAATCGCCACCATGCCGAAATGGGGCATGCGGACCGGTCTGCCGCCATCGGCGAATATGCCGAAGCCAGGCTCGCCGATCGCCGTTCCGGGACCGATCACCCCGTCCGCCCCGATTGTCGCGCAACGGATCGAACAATTCGCGCCGATTTTGGCGCCGGGGCCGATCTCGACCCCAGGCCCGATGACGACATAGGCGCTGATTTCGGCGCCGGCGCCAATGCTGGCGCTGGCGTCGATGCGGGCGGTGGGATCGATGGCGGCGTCGAAACCGCCGGGATCGGCGACTGCGCCTGACGCGATCTCGCCATGCAAGGCCCTGGCGATCCGCGCAAAGCCCGCCTTCGGCGCGTCCATGGTCGCCACCGGCGCGTCGATATCAAGGTCTTCAGCGAGCGTCGGCGTGGTTAAGCAAAGCCCGAGGGCCGAGGCCTCCGCCCCACGTTTCGACAACGCCGCCACGCTCGCCGCATTTTCCAGATACACCGCCACCCCCGCCAGGGATGAAAGGCTAGCGTCGCCGATCGCCGCCACCGCGCCGACGCGATCGCCAACCAAGGCCGCCCCTGCGAGGGCGCACGCCTCCGCCAGCGTCATCGGTGGTTCCGTCGTGAAAAATCTCTTATCGGGCATGGAGTTAGCGGATTTTGCCGGTCGTTCTTAGGCCCCATAGACCATGATTGAGGATCGCCGCGCAAGCAAGACACTATCCAAGGGTTTAATTCACGATACGCAAAAAAGCGGCCAGCTTTTCGCTGGCCGCTTCTTCATTCGATAAGCTTGCGCTCAGTCGCTTATTTATTTCTTCGACTGCTGCGCTGCGTTGGCTTTTTGCGCTTCAGCGATCCGCTCCTTGACGCTCGCCAAGGTGATCTTCTCGACTTCAACCTTCTTCAGCTTCTTGTCGAGCTTTTGTAGTACTTCGTCGGTGATGTCGGTTTCCGGCGATGCATACATGACCGCAGAGCGATCAAGCAGGATCGTCGCGCCGCGCTTCTCGACGATCTCTTTCAAGATCGGACGGGATTCGACGAGCACTTCGTCGCGGGCGTTCTGCAGCACGGCGGTGAGCGCCTGCTCCATGATCTTCGCTTGCTGCGGCAGACCCACTTGCTGCCGCACGGCGAGCTCTTGCTGGGTTTTCTGACGCACTTCTTCGGACATCAAGGACGCGTTCTTTTGGAACTTTTCGATGTCAGTCTTGAGCTTGTCGGCTTCGGCCTTGAGTTCCTTCTCGACCGTTCCCTTCACCTTTTCGGCTTGCTCAGGAATGGTTTTGCCGGCCTTCGACTCGCCGATCAACCGAGCGCGGTTAACAATCAAAATCACCGGCGCTTTGCCTTCGGACTGTGCTTCCACGGATCCGACATAGGCGCCGCCGACAAAACCGGAGGCCGCCAAAACGGTGATCGCCATCAATAATTTCACGTTTGTTCTAATCACAACTAAACCTCATATCTGTGATGCTTGAATCAACGGTGCCGCTGTCCCCCACGCTTCGTCTGGCTGCGCCATCCGCACGTACGGTTCTCATTAAGCCGACTTCAGCGCACGCCGCCGCCGACCACGTCAGGCCCATGCAAGACATCGGCCTTTTTTCCGCCCCCTACTAGAAGCTGGTGCCGGCGCTAAACCGGAACCCTTCCGTCTGATCGTATTCTTCTTTTCTGATAACCTCGGCGATGTCAAACCGGACCGGACCGAATGGCGAATCCCAGCTCACTGAGACGCCGGCGGATACCCGGATGGAAAGATCGTCCTGAATTGGCTCAATGAAGATCCCGTCATTATCCGGATCGACGAAGAACGCGATGTTATCATTAATAATCTTATCGCTGTCATCCACCAAGCCGACGGTGCCGAAATCGGTGAAGATGGCGGCGCGAATGCCGTAGTCGGGAGGCACTGGCAGCGGCAAACGGATCTCCGCGGTGCCGATGGCGTACAACTTTGCGCCGATCGCTTGGGTGCCGATCAACTGACCGTTGTCGTCAAACCCGGAGAATTCCGAGATGAAGCGCGGACCAATGCCGGCGACGTCGAAGCCCCGGAAGGTGGCGGCGCCTTCAAAGAAGCGGTCCTGGATCCGCACGTCGTCTCCGCCGAAGCCGCCGATATAGCCGGCGCGGCCGCTGATTTTCGCGACGAAGCCAGCGAACAAGGACTGGTAATAGGCGCCGCTGCCTTGGGTGCGGATGTATTGCACGTCGCCGCCAAGCCCGGCGAAGCCCTGGGCTAGGCTCAAACTCCAGCCGCGGGTCGGGTCGATCGGGTCGTCGCGGGTGTCGAACGAGACCGAATAGCCGATCAACGAGGTCAAGAATTCGCCACGGGACCGACATGTGGAGCTGAACGAGTTGACCAGATAATCGCACTGCTGCGCGGTGACGAGGGTTTGGCCGCCCGATACCGATGTGGTGAAGTCGGTCACGCCAGGCGCGAGAATGTCCTCAACCGTCTGGCCCGACGGCACGAACTGGGTCGATTCCAAGTCGTAGGAGACGTCGTCATAGGCCAGCTGGTACTGCAGGCTGCCGCGGCCGTATTCGGAAATTTGGAAGCCAGCATTGAGACCGAAGCCGGTCCGGTTCCGAGTGAGGAACGGGTCGCCGCGAACGATGTCTTCGTCATTGTCGCGAATGCCGTTGTTGTTGGCGTCGACGAAGATACTCGCCTCGCGGAATTGGGTGCGCGAGTTAAAGATTGAGAAGCCGGCGGCAAGGTTTCGATCGAGGAAATATGGCTGGGTGAAGCGCAAATCGACGGTCCGCGTCCGCGAACTGCCCTGGGCGCGCAAGCGAAGATATTGACCGCGGCCCATCAAATTGCGTTCTTCGATCGAGAAATCGAGGATGAAATCTTCCGTCGAGGAGACGCCGAGACCAACCGAGAACGACCCCGTGGATTGTTCTTCGACGGTCACGTCCAGTTCCGTGCGGTCGGGACCAGATCCAGGTTTCTCTTCAATCTCGACGTTGGCGAAATAGCGCAAGGACCGGATCCGCGCATTGGAGCGATCCATCAGCACGCGGTTAAAGGCGTCGCCTTCCGATAAGCGCACCTCGCGCCGGATGACTTTGTCGAGCGTCCGGGTGTTGCCCTTAATGTTGATCCGTTCGACATACACCCGCGGCCCTTCGTTCACCTGGAAAGTGATGTCGACGCGCTTAGCGTCCGGGTTGCGGTCAAGGCGGGAGCGAACGTCGACGAACGCGTAGCCGAGCGAGCCGGTGGCGAAGGTGATCGATTCCGTCGCGGACTTGATTTTGTCGCCGTCAAACGTCTGGCCGGACTTAATCGGCACAAACCGTTCGAGCACGGTCTCGTCGAGACGGTCGAGCGTGGTTTTCACGCGGACGTCGCCGACTGTGTACTTCTCGCCTTCATCGACGGTGAAGGTGATGAAAAAGTCTTTCCGGTCTGGCGTCAGTTCAGCGATCGCCGACACCACTTGGAAGTCGGCGTAACCGTTGCGCGCATAGAATTGGCGCAACAAATCGCGTTCATATTCAAGCCGATCCGGGTCGTAATTCGCGTTCGAGGAAAAGAACCGCCACCAGCGGCTTTCCTTGGTCAGCAACTCGCCGCGCAGCTCGTTCGACGTGAACGCGGAGTTGCCGATGAAGTTGACCTTGGCGACGCCGGTCTTCGGGCCTTCGTCGATTTCATAAATCACGTCGACGCGATTCTGCTCAAGCGGCGACACCTTTGGCGTCACCGATGCGGCGAAGCGACCGGTCTTGCGATAAACCTCGATGATCCGCTGAACGTCGCTCTGCACTTTCGCGCGGGTGAACACGGTCCGCGCCGTCAATTGGGTCTCTTCAGTGATCTTGTCTTCTTTGACGCGCTTATTGCCCTCGAAAATCACCCGGTTGACGATCGGATTCTCTTCGACCTCGATCTGAAGCGTGCCGTTCGGCTGCATCGCCAAGTTCACGTCGGAGAACAGTCCGGTGTTGAACAAGGTCTTAAGGCCAAGATCGAGCAAGCGATCATCAGCACGCTGACCTGGCTGCACGACCAAATAGGACGCGACGGTCTCAGCCTCAATCCGCTGATTGCCGGTGACCGTGATCGCGCGAATAATTTGCGGTTGCTGCGTGACAGCGCCGACTGCGCCCACGGCGTTTTGCTGAGACGGCTGCTGCGCTGCAGCAGGAGACGCCAATCCCCCAGCTCCCCCGAGCGCTGCTGCGAATACCAATAGCGCCTTCTGCGCAAAGCCCCTCGATCGTCCAAGACCCATTACGAAAACCTAGCTGCTGAAAGAAAGAAGATTGCTGATGTCGTTCCACGTTACAAAGATCATGAACGACGCCAGTAAGACGATTCCCACCTGAAAGCCGATTGTTTGGGCGCGAATGCCCAATGGTTGCCCCACCACTGCTTCGTATGCGTAAAACAATAAATGGCCGCCGTCGAGCACTGGGATCGGCAGCAAGTTTAAAAATCCGATCGAAACCGAAACAATCGCCGCAAGGTTGATGAAATTGACGAGACTATACTTGAGGCGGTCCATCAAGCTTGGCTCTGATTCGCCGTCGATCGCGAATCCCGACATCGCCGACTGGCCGGCGTATTGCGCCATCTTTATCGGCCCGCCGAGCTGCCGAGAATCCTCTTTGCCGACGATCAGGCGGCTTAGGAACCGCACCGTGCCGCTGATCACGTCCCAAACTTCGCCCACCGCCTCGCCAAGAGCCTCGACGGGACCGTATTTGACGTAGGAGATCGCTTTTGCGTCGCCGCGCAAGCCGAGCACCCCGGCGTCGGCCTTATTGCCGAACGCGTCTTCAATTTCCTGCCGCCGCGGCGTCGCCAGCACGTCGATGACCTCGCCGTCGCGTTCAACCGTAAAGCGTAATTCTTCCCCTGCGGACAACCGGGTGATCATGGTCAGATCATTGAACCGAACAACTTTCCGGCCATCCACGGTCAAGATCCGATCGCCAACCTCGAAGCCGGCCTCTTCCGCTGCGCTTTCGGCGACCACCTCGCCAATGGTCGGTTCCGCCACATAGGCGCCAAAGGACATCAAGATGCCCCAGAAGATCACTGTCGCTAAAACGAAATTCGCCATTGGGCCGGCAGCGACGATGATGGCGCGCGCCCAGACCGGCTTGAAATGATAGCAGACTGCGCGCTCTTCGGCGGTCATGCCGCGGCCCACTTCGTCTTCCTGTCCTGGACGCGGAAATTGCGTCGTCGCCGGCTTCGCGCTGTCCTCGACGTCAGCGCCGGGGTTCGACGCCGCGGAGCCGTCGCCAAAAAACCGCACATAGCCGCCAAACGGCAACATCGAGATGCGCCATTTGGTGCCTTTGCGATCGACCCATTCGGCGATCGTCTTGCCGAAGCCAATGGAGAAGACGTCGACGCGCACGCCCAACAGTCGGGCGGCGGAGAAATGACCATATTCATGGAAAAAGACGATGATCGTCAGCAGGATCACGAATGCGACGATCGCAATCGGCAGGACCAATAATTGCTCCAAAGGGAAGCCTGCGAGAGTCATACAGTGGTCTTTCGGTCCAAGCTCTTTTACTCAAAACGCTTTAATCAGCGCTCGCCCAAAAGTTCTAAGCGGCTTCTAGGCGGCCGCCCGTTTCGCAATTGCCTCACGCCCAAGCCGTCGAGCCGTAGCGTCCGCCTCGATCGCTTCTTCAAGCGTGGTCAGCGTCTTTGGCGCATTGAGACGCGCCGCATCGTTGAGAACCTGCTCTGTCACAGCGGCAATGTCCAGGAATTTTAAACCATCGCCGAGAAACGCCGCCACCGCTTCTTCATTAGCGGCGTTGAGCATCGCGGGATAAACGCCGCCGGCGACGACCGCTTCACGGGCCAGCCTAATCGCCGGAAAACGCTCCGGGTCCGGCGCTTCGAAGGTGAGCGTATTCGCGGTCGCAAAATCGAGCTTCGGCGACGGACTTTCGATCCGGTCCGGCCACGCCAAGGTCGAGGCGATGGGCGTGCGCATGTCCGGCGTGCCGAGCTGCGCCAGCACCGAGCCGTCGACATATTCAACCATGGAGTGAATCACCGACTGTGGATGCACCAGAATTTCGATTTGCTCATGGTCAATTGGGAAAAGATGCGCCGCTTCAATGAGTTCCAAGCCTTTGTTCATCATCGTAGCGGAGTCGACCGAGATCTTTGCGCCCATGCTCCAATTCGGGTGAGCAACTGCCTCGGCTGGCGTTGCAACTGCCATCGCTTCGCGGGTCCATGCGCGGAAAGGACCGCCAGACGCCGTTAAGATTAATCGTGAAATCCGGTGTGGCCGT
>CAYWWL010000022.1:0-13261 GCA_964461925.1 uncultured Caulobacterales bacterium
CCGAAACGTGGGCGACAGCCCGTCAGCGCCGCCGATCGCAAAGCCGATCTCCCGGACGCCGTCATCGCGCCAATACCGTATCTGGTCTGCAAAGTTGGCGCTGGTGAGATGTTTGCCGCGTTCGTCGAGAGCGACCGTGATCGGCATCGCGCCCACGGTTTTGGTCAGCCAATCTCCTTCGGCTTCCTGGCGGCGCTCTCCGGCGAGCGCTTTAGGCGCCTCGAACTGGACGATTGAAATATCGGCGATTCCTTGTGCGGCGCCGCCTCGGCGGATGCGCTCGGCGTAGTCGTCGACGAGCGACGCCATTGGCCCGCTTTGAAGTCGGCCGATCGCAGCGATTGTAATCCGCATAGGGGGACAAATCCCTGTTGCCGTGCGTTAGCAGGTAGCGTTTCGCGATTGTCGCGTTCTTAGGTGTCCGCTGTCGCTGAATCGACGCTGGCGGGCCCATGGGCGGACTCCGACCAGATTCGCTCTAAATTGTAGAACGTGCGTACTTCCGGTCGAAACAGGTGCAAGATCGTGTCGCCGACGTCGATCAAGACCCAGTCCGACGCCGTCTTGCCTTCGCAACGCACGTTCTTCACGCCGAAGTCCTTCAACATGCGCAAAATCCGATCGGCTAGCGCGCCGACATGGCGTTGAGAGCGACCCGAGGCGACGATCATGACGTCGGCGATGTCCGATTTTCCCGCAAGATTGATGCTGACGAGATCTTCCGCCTTGTCCTCATCGAGCTGACGCAGAATATGCGCGCGCACGGCGTCGCCGCGCTCCTCGGGCGGGAGGCGCATAATTGAATCGTCGACAATCGCATCTAAGGGATCGAGTTCGGAGCTTGGGTCGCTAGGTAATCCGTCTTCTGGGTCTTGCTCAGCGCCAGCGGGCATGTCCTGCGTGCTCACGATTTTCAAAGCGGCTTCCGTTTTCGCCGCCGGGTCAGGGTGGGAGTTCAGCTCCAGTCTCCATACAAGCGCGGCCCTCTCGACCGCCCTTTAAATTAACGCCGATGGCGGGTTTCGCCAAGCGCAGAATCGACGATCTAGCTGTTGCTCAAAAGGCACACAGCGAAGTGGCCATTCGGGTCGGTCCAGATCGATTTGCGCCGCCACGCGCTCGCAGCGAGAATTTCGTCGAGCAAGTCGACCGAAAACTTATTTGAATTCTCCGTATGCAATGTCTCGCCCGCCTGGAAGTCGAAACGCTTGCCGTCCACAATGATGTGGGTGTCGCGCTTAGCGCTTAGGTGCATTTCGATCCGTTGTGGGTCGGCGCCGATGCGCACTTCATGGGCGAATGCGTCGATCTCGACGCGGGCGTCGAGTTCGGACCGGATACGCCGCAACAGATTGAGGTTGAATTCTGCGGTGACGCCTTCCGGTTCGTCATAAGCCAGGCGCAGGATTTCTGGGTCTTTCTCCAAATCGACGCCGAGCAGGAAATAGGAATTCTCTCCCAGGGTCCGGTTCGCCCGAATCAGGAATTGCTCCGCATCCGAACGCGAAAGATTGCCAAGCGTCGAGCCCGGGAAAAATCCGAGCCAGCCGGCGTCGCCTTCGATATAGCCCTTGGGGATGGTCACGGCTTCTGTGAAGTCGGCGCAGATCGCGCCAACGGGAACGTCAATTTCACCAGCGAGAGCGGCGGCGTTGCTGACGAGATGGTCGCGGCTGATGTCCATGGCGACGTAGCCAGCCGGCGATTGCATGACCGAAAGCAGATGTTTGATCTTTTCCGAGGCGCCGGAGCCGTATTCGAACACCGCGCGGCCCGGGCCGATAGCCTCGCTGATCGAGGCGGCGTTCTCCGCCATAATCGCGCGCTCAGTGCGCGTCGGATAATAAGTTTGTAACTGCGTAATCTGTTCGAACAATTGCGACCCGCGTTCGTCATACAGGTATTTCGGCGAGATCGCTTTGGGCGATCGCGCGAGCCCGTGCAGTATATCGGTGCGAAAATCCGATAGGGCTGGATTGAGATCAAGAAAGAACGACAAAGGGTCGAAGGGGGCGGTGAGCGCCTGATCGGCCTCAGCAGGGGGCTTTATGATTGCCATGATCCTCTTATTTCCGTCGACGATCGCGGATTTGCCGTGGTCGGAACAAAAATCCAGGCTGGCGGCGTCAGTTCGAAAATAGTGCTTGCTTGCGAGAATTCAAGCCGGAAGCCGCTCAATTCTTTGATAACGGGCGCGTCGTCGGGAGCGGTTTCATGGCCGGGACGGTTAAATACGGCGATCGGCAAGCGTTCGACGATCGACCGCCAATCTTTCCACAGATGAAAATTCTCGAGACTGTCGGCCCCCATCAGCCAAATAAAATTCGCGGAGGGCCATTGGTCGGTCAGCGCGGCGAGGGTTTCCGCCGTGTACTGTAAGTTTCGCCGCCGTTCGAAATCCGACACGATGATGTTTGGGTGTTGGGCGACCTCGCGCGCGCGCGCAAGCCGGTCTTCATAACCGGCGTAGATCGATTTGTCCTTGAGAGGATTGCCTGGGGTCACGAGCCACCACACGGCATCGAGGGAAAAGCGCTCCAGCGCCGTGACCGAGATTTCGCGATGCCCATCATGAGCCGGATTGAACGATCCGCCAAGCAGCCCGATCCGGCTCTTCAGCTCGGCGCGACGCGGCGGCGCGGGCGGTGCAGGCGGCGCGTCGGTCATCTATGGCGTCCAGGGCTCGTTGCTGTCCGCCGCGGCCTCTTCCGCCGCCGCCGCCGCATTGTCCTTGATCACGTCCATCAATTGGCGAAGCAGGACCTTAACGCCGGCGCCGGACACGCCCGAAATACAGTGCACGTCGCCGCCGACGGCGTCGGCGAGCGCCTTTGCTTTCTCTTCGCGTTCGTCATCGAGCAACGCGTCAATCTTGTTGAGGCAGACGAATTCACGCTTATCGGCGAGGCCGCCGCCATAGGCCTTTAACTCGCCGCGGATCGTGCGGTATGCGCCGGCGACGTCGTCTTCCGACCCGTCGACCAAATGCACCAAGGCCGCGCAACGCTCGACATGGCCGAGAAAGCGATCGCCGATCCCGGCGCCTTCATGGGCGCCTTCGATAAGCCCAGGAATGTCGGCGATGACGAAGCTTTCGCCTTCGCCAACGCGCACCACGCCGAGATTTGGATGGAGCGTCGTGAACGGATAATCGGCGATCTTCGGCTTGGCCGAAGTCACGGCTGACAGGAAAGTCGATTTGCCGGCGTTCGGCAATCCGACAAGGCCAAAGTCGGCGATAAGTTTTAGCCTTAGCCAAAGGGTTCGGTTTTCCGCCGGCTGGCCGGGATTGGCGTGGCGCGGCGCTTGGTTGGTCGGCGATTTAAAGCGGGCGTTGCCCCAGCCGCCATTGCCGCCTTTCGCCAGCAGCGCGCGATCGCCCAATTCGTCGAGATCGGCGATCAGCGTGGTCTCGTCCTCCTCAAAAATCTGCGTGCCGACAGGCACTTTGATGACCAGGTCGGCGCCGTCGCGACCGGTTTTGTTTGAGCCTTCGCCAGGGCGGCCGTTTTCCGCCCGGTGATGCTGCAGATAGCGGAAATCGATCAGCGTGTTCAGATTGTCCACCGCTTCGGCGAAGACATGGCCGCCACGGCCGCCATCGCCGCCATTGGGACCGCCATATTCGACGAATTTCTCCCGGCGAAACGACAAACAGCCGCCGCCGCCGCCACCAGATGCGACGTAAATCTTTGTTCGATCAAGAAATTTCATGACGCCCTTATAGCGATTTTCTCGCCCACGGCTATTCCTGCGCCATCTAACCAATCGCGCGTTGACTGAAGATGGTTAGTGCGTCTGGCCATGCCGCTCGATATGATCCCGGAGAATTCTGTCAGGAGATCCCATGTCCAAGCCTATCGACGTGCTGTTCAAACCATTTAGCGGCGGCAATCTCGACCTTCCAAATCGTATCGTTATGGCGCCAATGACGCGCTCGTTCTCGCCAGGCAACGTCCCAGGCGAAAATGTCGTCGACTATTATCGCCGGCGGGCGGAGGGGGGCGTGGGCCTGATCCTCTCCGAAGGCGTCTCGACGAACGCGGTGACTGCGACTGGAACGCCAAACGTGCCGAATATCGTCACCGATACCGCCAAAGCAGGGTGGAAACAGGTTAGCGACGCGGTGAAGGCGGCTGGCGGCAAGATGGGCCTGCAGCTTTGGCACGAAGGCCCCTACCGCAATCCAAAAAAGACCGAGCATCCGGATACCCCGTCCTGGTCCGCGTCTGGTTTTAAGGTCAGCGACAAAGTCCTTTGGCAGCCGATGACAGAGGAAGAAATTGAAACCGCGATCACCGAATTTGTCGACGCCGCCGTCGCCACCAAAGACCTTGGCTTCGATTGCGTCGAATTTCACGGCGCCCATAGCTATCTTCTCGACAGCTTCTTTTGGTCTGAAACGAACAAGCGCGACGACCAATGGGGGGGCGACTGGGCCGGACGCACTCGGATGGCGACGGAGATCGTCAAGCGCACACGCAAAGCCGTCGGCGACGACTTCCCTTTGATTATTCGTCTGTCCCAGTGGAAGCAGCAGGATTTCGCGGCGCTTTCCGCGGGCACGCCGGCTGAATTGGAAAAATGGTTGGCGCCGTTGGTGGACGCGGGCATCGACGTCTTCCATTGCTCGCAACGTCGGTTCTGGGAGCCCACGTTTGAAGGCGACGACCTGAATTTCGCTGCGTGGACGAAGAAAATCACCGGCAAGCCGTCGATTTCAGTTGGATCCGTTGGGCTGTCAGGCGAATTTACCGCGGTATACGCCGGCGAAGCTTCTCAGCCGGCCAGCCTCGACGCTTTGGTGGAACGCATGGAGCGCGACGAATTCGACCTCATCGCGGTGGGACGCGCGTTGCTGCAGGATCCGGAATGGGCGTTGAAAGTGCGCGACGGCCGCACCAATGAGCTGCAGGAGTTTACCCGAGAGGCCCTTGGCACGCTTTACTGACGAACAATCTCCCGCCGGCGCTGGAAACCGAAGTCGGCGCCGGCGCCGTATAGTGTGAGAAGAGGCGGCGACGTCGCCGTTAACGCAAGGAGCCGCCATCATGATTACCGTGCACCATTTGGAGGATTCCCGATCCCAGCGCGTTCTTTGGCTGCTTGAGGAATTGGGCCTTGAATACGAGATTAAGCGCTACGAGCGGGACAAGGAGACGCGATTGGCGCCCGCATCGTTGAAGAAGGTGCATCCGCTCGGCAAGTCGCCGGTGATCGACGTCGATGGCCGCACGGTCGCAGAAACAGGCGCGATCGTGGAATTTCTGATCGACAATTTCGGCGACGGCGCGTTGAAGCCGCCCGCGGGCGGAGACGCCGCGCTGAAATATACGTATTGGCTGCATTTCGCCGAAGGATCGGCGATGCCCCAATTACTGCTGATGTTGTTCTTTTCACAGATCAAAGAAGCGAAGATGCCCTTCTTCGCCAAGCCGATCGCCAAGAGCATTGCCGATCGCGTCTTGAACAGCTACGTCAATCCGAACGTGAGGGCCCAACTCAGCTATATCGACGCTGAATTGAAGAATAACGAGTGGCTCGCGGGCGATACGCTGACCGGCGCCGATATTATGATGTCGTTCCCGATGGAGGCGGCGATGTCGCGAACGTCGCTCAAACCTTACAAGCGCATCGTCGACTACGTGAAGCGGATTCAAGCCCGGCCAGCCTATCAGGCGGCGTTGGAACGCGGCGGCCCGTATAGTTACGGCGGCTAAGCGCAGGCGTCGCCGATTTCCCCGGTGAGTTGATTGGCGCCGTGATTGCACAGCCCAGCATCAAATTCATGTCGTGTCCGATCTTCGGTCGCGCAGATGCAACGGGGCGATATGCGCTTACGATCAGTCAAACTCTTCACTGTTGCCGCGACGCTCTGCAGCGCCGCCAGCCCTGCGGTCGCTGGGCCGGTGCATATGGCCGAAATGAACGCCAAGCAGGTTAACCATGTGGTCGCCTCGCTCGACGCCGTCGAGGCTCATGATGGTTATTACACTGTCGATAATCATGACGTTTTGCTGATCGAAGACTTGTCCTTGGACGCCTACGATCAGGTGATTGGCGTCCTATTGGCGGGGCGACCGCGGTTCGCTCGCAAATTGGTCGGCCCGCTGCCTGATGATTGGCGTGACGAACCTCAAGAAGTGTCCGCAGTGGTCGCCACTGCCGTGCTCGACCCGTCGATCAGCGATCCGACCATGTCTCCGAGTGGGACGCCTCCGGCGTCGGCTCCAAACGGTCCGCCGCCGTTGACGACGCCGGCGCCCGCCGCGGCATGGCTGTTCTTAGCCGGGCTCGCGGGCTTAGGCGCGCGTCGCCGGCGCGCTTAATAGTCCATCTTACGCAGGTCAGGGCTTTGCGCTTCGTCCTCATCGTCGAGGGTGATCGGCATGTCCATCACGTCGAATTCGTTCGCGTTCGTCGCAGGCGAGAGCATTTCCGGACCTCCTTCGGGCGCGCTGTATGAGGTCGGCGCCGCTCTTGTCGCCGTCGGTTTTGTCTCGACGCTGGTCGTCGCTGGGGCCGTCGGCGCGGCCGGCGCGGGTTGGCTAAGCTGCGGCGCAGGCGCGAACGGCGCGGCGTCGAAATTCGGCGTTTCAACGGCGTCCGCCGCGAAGTCCTGCCAATATGCGGGCTGTACGATCAGCGAGCGGAAGTAGTTGATGTTGCCGTCGGCGATCTGCGGCGGAAGATCGGAGCGCGCGAGACGCTCTGCTTCCAACATGTCGCCTTTGATCGCGAGAACTAATGCGAGGTTTTGACGGACACGCGCGTCCGCGCCTGGGCGGTTGACCGCGGCGCGCAGCACTTGCGCCGCTTGGTCTAGATCGCCCGACATCGCATAGGAAAGGCCTTTATTATTCAGGATATTGACCGAGTGCGGAGCGATTGTCAGCGCCATTTGATACTTGTTCTGCGCCATTTCGTGCTCGCCGATTTGGTCGAGCGCAACGCCGAGTACGGACAACGTCCGCCAATCTTCCGGATTCGCGCGCGCGGCAGTTTCGATATAGCGGACCGCTTCAAACGCCCGACCGGCTTCGATCAACGCTTTGCCGGCCTCTAGCGCGACGACAGGCTCGTCGCCGTGTTTCTTCGATGCGCCGACAATCACGCGAACCGCTTGTTCGACTGAACCGATCTTGCGCAGCGCGGCGGAATATTTCGCGGCGATCTCGTGGTCTTGCGGATCCTTGTCGTACTGCACGCTCCAATAGGCGGCCGCGGCGACAGGGTCGAGATTTGCAACGTCTGCAGACGGGTCTGAATAGACGCCGATCTCGTCTTTATAGTTAGCGGACTTGCCGTCTCTATCCAAAGAGCTTCCGCCGCTTGCGCACCCTGCGGCGAGAACGCAAATCGCGGCGACGCAGATTTTCGACGGGGTAAAGGCTTTGATGTTCGTTGCAACGGCCATGCTGGTCCTCATAAATCTCTGGAGCTTTCGCGCGGATCGTCGCTTAATCTGTTCAATAAAGGCTTAACCGTAACGTTTCAGTCCGCATCCGATCGATAATCATGCTGCGACGGCGTTGGATGCGGCGACGGCTTGCGCTGATCTCGCCGCTGAGACAAAGTCAGCGAAACTTTTCATTAACGTCCCTTTCTGGAATGACGCCATGACCCATTCGACCCTTGCGCCCTTCGACGCCGCCGCTTATGCGGCGGCGAAACCGATTTATGCGGTCGCGACGGATGAGGCTGAACAGGACGGTCCAGCGTCGCTTAGCGAAGCGCCGAGTTCGCTGCGCTCTCTCGCCGCTGCGAATGGGTTCGCTGGTGATCAAGGCGCGGTGCTCGCCAATGATGATGGCGTGCTGCTCGGAATTGGCCGCGGCGACAATCCCTTCCTGGTCGCTGCGGCGGCGGATCGGCTGCCGGAAGGAAACTATCGTCTAGACGCGGCAAGCCTGACTGCGGGCTTTGGCGACGAGGCCCTGTCGGCGTGTCTTCTCGCGTGGAGCATGGGCGGGTATCGCTTCGATCGCTATCGCCAACGTCCACCGGCCGCGGCCCGTTTGATCGCGCCCGAAGGCGTGTTGCTCGACCAAACGGAAAACATCGCCGACGCGGTGTGGTTGGCGCGTGATCTCGTCAACACGCCGGCGGGGGACATGTTGCCGGATATGCTTGAGAAAGCCGTGCGCGGGGTCGCGGAGGAGTACGGCGCAGACGTTGCGGTGACGGAAGGCGATGCGCTGCTGCAGGACAATTTCCCGATGGTCCATGCTGTCGGTCGGGCGTCGGCGGTCGCGCCGCGATTGATCGATTTGACCTGGGGCGATCCTGGCCACCCGAAAGTTACGCTTGTTGGCAAAGGCGTTTGTTTCGACTCCGGCGGATTGAACCTAAAGCCGAGCAACGGCATCGGCCTGATGAAAAAAGATATGGGCGGCGCCGCGAACGCTTTGGCCTTGGCCCAGTTGATCATGGCGCATGCGCTACCGGTGCGGCTGCGTCTGTTGATTCCCGCGGTCGAGAACGCCGTCGCCGGCTCGGCGTTCCGGCCTGGCGACATTCTGCCGAGCCGCAAGGGCCTCAGCGTCGAAATTGGCAATACTGACGCTGAAGGGCGCTTGGTTCTCGCCGATGCGATGACCTATGGCGCCGAGGAGAATCCGGAAGTGATGATCACCTTGGCGACGCTCACTGGCGCCGCCCGGGTGGCGCTGGGCCCTGACTTACCGCCTTTCTATTGCGACGATGAAGCCTTCGCCGACGCCGTGGTGCGGTCGGCCGGTCGCGTCCGCGATCCGATTTGGCGCATGCCTTTGTGGCCGGGCTATGAAGCGATGCTGTCCTCGCCGATCGCCGACATGAACAATGCGCCGAGCGGCCCATTCGCTGGCTCGATCACCGCTGCGTTGTTTCTGAAGCGGTTCGCCCCTGCGGATGCGATCTGGGGGCATTTTGACATTTACGCTTGGCGGCCAAAAGCGGCCCCTGGCATGCCGATGGGCGGCGAAGCCCAGGCGATCCGCGCGTTATTCGACACGTTCCAAAAGCGCTACGCGTAAACGATTTGTTAACCATTTCGAGCGCGCTCGGTTGCGGCGCTGATTCCGATTTTTTGTCTATCATTTGAACTTCGATTCAACCTGGCACTTGCTCTTTTTCTCCGAACAGTTGCAAGCTTTTCCCCAGGCTGGAGAGGGAGCGGTATCCGTTCCCACAAAGAATGGTAGGCATATGTCGAGGACTGGGTCGCTGCTGATATGGCGTGAAGTAATGGCGGACGCAGTACGCGCCGATAATCCAGATTTGTCGATGCGCCAATGGGCGATCTTGCTGACTGTGTATCTCCATCCAGGACCGCACACCGTCCGTGCGTTAGCGCGCGAGCTGAACGTGCCGAAGCCTGCGATCTCTCGAGCCCTCGACGCCTTGTCGATCCTTGGATTCGTGCGCCGCGTTCGCGACGCCGACGATCGCCGGATCGTCAATGTGCAAAAAACCACCGAGGGCGCGATCTTCGTGGATCAATTCATGCACTTGGTTGATCAGCGGTCGAATGATCCAGTGCTCAAGGAAGTGCTTTACGCCTAGCTCGCCAATCCGCCGCCGCTTAGCGTTATCTATTTGGCAGCCGCAATCGCGGCGCTTTGCCGACGCGCACGCCAAGCAGGCGGACGTCGCCCTTATCGAGAATGATGGTCGTGTTGACGGCGCCGCCGCCGGCGAGTGCGGCGAGCGTCATCGCGCCCATTAGGGCGTCGGCCTCTTGCCGGTTAAGGACGCTAGCGTCGTATAGAAACGTCGCCAGATCGGTCGGGCTCTCAATGCGCGTATTCAAACGTCCATTCGCGCGCCCCTGGGCGTCGAACGTGATCGCGCCGCGCACGGTCAGGGACGAACGGCCGATCGTGACGGCGAGGCGATTGACGTCGATTTCAGGCGGCGCGAGCGGCCCTGACGTCGCGAAACGATCGTCGAACAATGCTTTTGGCGCGCGCGTCAACATCGCCAATTCCAACCGGTCGATCGTTCCAGTCTGTCCGCCAACGGCGATTTGCATGGTCTCGGCAACGAGCGAGGAATCGATTTCATGCATTGCGCCGGGCGGTTGCGCCGTCGCTCCGAGCGGCGGGCCGGCGTTTAACAAGAACCGCGCGGTCTCTACTGACGCCGTTTGGCTGACGCCGACGATCGGGGCGTCGCCGCCGCTGAGTTTAAACAGCCACCCCCGAGAGTCGTCCTTCTCAACGCTGGCCTTGGCGTCTGGCGCGTTGAGATCGATCTCGGCTCCGCCGATCGTTAGGCGCTGGCTGTCCGCCGCCGTAAAGATAACCCTCGAGAGATCGTAGGGCAGCGCGTCGACGAAGATTGTCGGCGTCGAATAAGCGAAATCTGGTCCTTGAAATTCAACATCATTGAATGCGCCGCGGAAAATGAAGGGGAACCCCTTGCGCGAAAAGTCGTCATAGCGCGCGGAGACGCCGGGGCCGAGTTGGGCGAAGGCTTTGTCGGTTTCGGACTGAATCGTATGGGTTGCGGCGCGCCATAGGCCGTGCCAGGCGATCAGTACGATAAGGCCGAGGGCGATCGGGCCATAGAGCCAGATCCGGCTGCCGAAATTGAGGTTCATGCTTGCGCCTTTTCTAATGGCGGCGCTGTGTGGCGTGCGTCATCGCGTGCGATGTTGAGATCTGGGCGATTGTTCGTGAACGCTGCATCAAGCGCAGACATGAACGCGCGTCGATCGAGCCCCGCTGGAATAGGGTCTCGTACGTCGAATTTGATTTCGCCGGAGCGTTTAGCTGGGCCAGGATGCAGCCAATATCGCCCGCTATCGTGAACGATCGGCGTGCACGGGGTCGATGCGATCTTGTAGAGCGCGGCGACGCCGGGCTGCAGCTGGCTGCGCGCGCCGACGGCTGTGCGCGTCCCTTCCGGAAATATGACGATTTGCGAGCCGGCGGCGAGAACGCGTTCGGCGTCAGCGGTCATCTTTCGCAACGCCTTTGCGCCAGCTTTGCGATCGACGGCGATCGCGCCGGTGCGAATCAGCCACCAGCCGAAAATCGGAACATGCAGCAATTCCTGTTTCAGCACAAAGACGGGTTTGTCGAGATTTGCGAACAGATAGAGCGTCTCCCACATGGATTGATGATTGGCGGCGATCAATGCCGGTCCCGTCGGCAATGCTCGATCGCTAACCGCGCGGTCGCGGACGCCGCAAATATAATGCACGCCTAACAAAACCGTCCGGCTCCAAAGCTTCGCGGTAAAGCGGGCGCCGGCTTCGCCGAAAATCAGCGTGGGCGCGAACACGATCGCATAAAGCGCCGTGATCATGGTCATGAAGACGAAAAATATGCCGCCGCGAATTAGCGCCATCGGTCTCCTCGGGTCGCTGAACGCCGTTCAATCAAATGCGTCTCGCCTTAACCAAGAAAGGCGCCGCCACGATGATAGATGGTGCAGGGGATCGGCTGCTGTCAACACGTGCGCGCGGTCTGATTGACCTAGCTCAATGTCAGCCGTGACAAGCTTACTGCGATGTATTTGTTATATTCCCCGGCGAGCCGTCGCCAGTGGTGCAGGTCCTGCGGCAACGGTCGCCGTGCGGACAGCGCCGAGGCGACAGGATAGGGGATTATATCGAGATCGGACTTGCGACGCGCCTCCAGCAAGGCGCGAGGCATATGGTAGTCGGACGTCACCAGAATCACTTTTTCGATCCCGTGCGTTGCCGCCCAGTCTCGAAGTTCCGTGGCGTTGCCTTTGGTCGATTGCGCCTCCTCGCCAAGATCGACGCAACAGTCGAAAATCGCCATGCTGCCTTGCCAATGGGCGGCGATGTGTTGCCGCGTGGTGGCGGGATTGACCCCCGAAATAAGCAGGCGCGCGCCCTTTGCATCTTCGAGCAGTGAAAGCCCGATGGTCACGCGTTCCGGCTCGCCGGTGAAGACGGCGACGCCATCGGCGGGCGACATGGGCGTTTCATGGCGCGCGTCGATGCGATTCAGGAAGCCGACAAAACCTACTAGCCAAAGGCTGATCGCGGCGACGAGAATTGTGGTCAGAAGTCTCACGGCGTGACGTCTCGCTGATGACCATTGAATGCCAAGCCACGAGGCGCGTGGCGACCGTCCGACAGCATAACCCCGAAAAATGAATCAGGTCCATATTTCGCAGACCCTCGGAAACAATTCTCGCTAGAACTGTTTCTTCAATGAATTCAATACAGTAAGACGCGCCGTCATGGCGGTGGCGAGGCAAATCGCCAGCGGGACCACGACAATGGGCGCGATGAAACGTAAATCGCCCGCGACGCTTGGCAGGAAATACTCCGTGGCGCCGCCGGACCGAGCCCAATAGAAGGCCACGGACAAGCCTGCGATCGCGATGGCGACGCCGACCAAAGAACCGCGCAGGCCGATGGTAAAGAAGCGGCGCTGCACCTCATTGGCGATAAACTGGTCCGTCGCCCCTATAAGGTGCAAAATCGAAACAATCTCGGCGTTCGCCGCAAGACCGGCGCGCGCTGCGAAAATCGCGACGGCGCAGGCCGCCACCATGATCAAAAGGAATATCCCGAACGCCAAAGCTTGGCCGGACCGCGCCGCACTCGCCAATGATTGATTCCAGGCGCCATGGTCATCCAAGGTGACGCCCTCGGTGGCGGCGGCGAGGTCAGCGCGGATGGCGTCGACTCGATCGCGAAGGCTTGGGTCGGCTTCCACCTCGATAATGGCGGGCACGTTCAAATAGGCGTCTGCGCCGCCGCCCAGCCAAGGTTCGAGGAGTTTCGCTGCTTCCGCTGAGTCGCTGACTTCGACCGCTATGACGCCTGGCGTTGAAAGCAATACTTCGACCGCCGTCGCGGTTCGGGCTTCGATTTCTGCAATATCGACGCCCTTCACCTGAACCGTCATGGCGGCGGCGAGATCGGCGGTCCATTCCGACGACGCTGCGCTGATCGAGACGAACGCCGACAGCGCCAAAGCGGCAAGGGACGAGATAACGGCGATAACAGCAGTGAGCGGGGCGCCGGCTGCGCCCGCCTGGGGCAATAGCGGCGCGCGCTGGCCGAGGCCGATGATTGACGCGAAGCGACCGCGTGATCCGGCGGCTGCGTCGCTACTGGGCGCATCCGCGTCGTCCGTCGCCGGCTCTTCATTATCGACGTCCGCATAAGATCGCGCCGCAAACGCCGCGGTGTCCGAAAACTCTTCAGTCGGTTTCGATTGGGCCATGTCGGTGCTCAATTGCGGCGGTTAGTAACGCTGGCGGGTCTGGGCGGCGGCGTGCGCGAGCT
>CAYWWL010000023.1:0-13138 GCA_964461925.1 uncultured Caulobacterales bacterium
TGTCGACAATCACGGCGCATTGCGCCCGTATGAAGCAAGCCGCGGTTTTGATCCATCAAACGCTCGCCGACGCGGAAATCGCCGGCAATGGATTTTTCGCGGCCCCAACGGCTTTTGAAATTTCGCAGCTCGACGAGCTTCAAGAGGAAATCTTCGGCCCAGTGCTGCATGTCTATCGGTTTAAGGGCGAAGACCTTGACGACGTCGTCGATCAAATCAACGCAAAGGGATTTGGCCTTACAATGGGCGTGCATACGCGTATCGACGACGTCATGCACAGAATTGTCGCGCGCGCAAAAGTGGGCAATCTTTACGTCAATCGAAATCAAATTGGCGCTGTGGTGGGCGTTCAGCCATTCGGCGGCGAGGGAATGTCAGGCACCGGTCCTAAAGCGGGCGGGCCGCACTATGTGTCGGCTCTGACGAATATGCCGCGTGGAAATGGTTCTGGCGGTCCTGCGATCGATGACGACGCCCCAACGACCATGCTTAATCAACGCCTCACCATGGCCGCCGCCGCTTTTGACGCATGGCGCAGCGCGGAGAACAAGCATGACATCTTATTGAGCGCTGTCGCCGCGGCGGAAGACGCCGCGGCGATGATCCTTCGCAAAGCCGCTGGATATGCGAAGGAGCATGGCCAAAGCGTCGCTTTGCCTGGCCCAACAGGCGAATCAAACACATTGCGCAATCGCGGCCGCGGCCTTGTGCTTTGCCTAGGTCCAGATCAGGCGTCGCTGTCCGAGCAAGTCGCAAAGGCGCTTGGCTGTGGCGATGGCGTCGTCTGCGATCAATTATGGGCGGATCGCCTTAATGCCGCGCTCGTCGCCGTTGGCGCGCCTGAACACTTGGTGCTCGGCATGCCCCTGGCCCATGGCGCGCCGGCCGGTTTGGCGAAAGATCGTCGGGTGACCGCCGTCGCATTTGATGGCGATCAGAACGAGATCAATCGGCTTTGGCGGCTTCTGGCGGAACGAGACGGCGCGATTCTACAGGTGATCGGCGCTGACGCCCCGTTGTGGCGGTTCGCCGTCGAGCGGACGGTTTCGATTAACACGACGGCGGCGGGCGGCGATGTCAGTCTCTTATCTTTGCCGCAATAGCAAAATCAGCGACAGAGTTGGGGCTCACGCCCCCTGACTTGGTCGCGTAAGACGGGCTTTTCACCGAAAAACCCTTGATAAGTCAGGCCAAAACCTGTTTCCGTGAGCCGACTGAGGGGCGCGCCAAACATTCTGGCCATTTTGGCCAGGCGGTTCTGTGCGTCCCATGACAGATGGACCGTTATCGCATGACGACAGCCGAAATCGCGCCCCAGAATAAAGGCCCCTTCCTCGCCTCCGACGGCCGCATGCGCCAGGCGATGAACTTTTTCTTCGCCAGCAAAGAACGCTTGTTTTGGATATTGCAGTGCGGCGGCTGGATCGGATTCTTTTTCTTTCACCTGCTCATCGTTTCGTCATTGGTCTCTGAATCGCTCTGGTCCCAGGCGTCGATCGCTTACTCCCTATCATCGTCCTTAATCGGTTTTCTGACCACCAGCATCGTCCTCCGGCCGGTTTTCAGGTTCGCCCGCAATCAACAACCCCTCACCTTACTGACAATAGCGATTAGCGGCACATTGGTGCTGTCGGTCGCCATGGCGGCGGTGAAAGCCCTGATGTTCGCGCGGATCTTCGGCGACGAATGGATGCTGAGCCGGGTCAAACAGCTGGGCACCGAAAATTTCTTCCTCCTGCTGCAGCCGGACGTGTCGCCGAACCTCTTTCTCTTGGTGTCATGGGGCGGCTTCTATTTCGGCGTGAATTACTATTTGACCCTGCGCAACGAGACGGAGCGCGCTATCCAGTCGGCAAGACTCGCCGAACAAGCACAACTCAAAATGTTGCGCTATCAGCTGAACCCCCACTTCTTATTCAATACGCTGAACGCGATCTCGACCTTGGTGCTGACAGAGGAAGGGAAGCATGCAAACGCAATGCTGACGAAATTGTCCGCATTCCTCCGCTATTCTCTCGACAGCGATCCTCTGCAGAAAACTACGCTCGCAGAAGAACTCCGCGCCCTCCAGCTTTATCTCGACATCGAAGCGACACGATTTGGCGAACGGCTTAAGTTTGAAACGAATGTCGACGAGGAAGTGCTCGAAGCGCGCGTCCCATCGCTTATTCTTCAGCCAGCGATCGAAAACGCCATCAAATACGCAATCGGCGCCATGGACAGCGGCGGCGTGATCGCGATCAACGCCACCCGCGAAGGCGACATGCTCGTCTTGAAGGTCTGTGACAATGGACCAAATGCGCAGGAAGATCCCAATTGGCTTCTAAAGAACGCGAAGACCGGCGTCGGCCTGATCAATATGCGCGATCGGCTGGCTCACCTCTATGGCCCAACGCAATCATTCAATCTTTCAAAACGCGACGAAGGCGGGATGTGCGTCGCGCTAAAACTACCACTTGAATATCGGAACCAGGTCAATGTCGGAAATACAGCAAACGGATGACGCCGCGGCTCGAGAGAGCGAAAAAATTCGGGTAATTCTTGTCGACGACGAACCTCTCGCGAACACCGGGATGCGGGCGCGTCTCGCCCGATACCCGGAGTTGGAGATCATCGGCGAATGCCTGAACGGACGCGACGCCGTTAAGCAGATTAAGGCGTTGACGCCGGATCTGATTTTTCTCGACATCCAGATGCCAGGCTTAGATGGTTTTGGCGTCGTCCGCGCTCTTCTCGGCGGTCCCGCCCCATTGGTCATCTTCGTCACCGCCTACGACAAATACGCCATTGACGCATTCGAAGCGAACGCGCTCGACTATTTGGTCAAACCTGTCGACGAAGAGCGCCTCGACGACGCCATCGATCGCGTCCGCAACGCAATCAAATCGCGGACCGCCTCCGAGCGGGAATCGAAATTAGTCGAGTTGCTAGCGTCCTTGAGCGATGAAGATCGCGACCGTATCAAAGAGCTGATCGACGACCCGGAATGGACGAACAAAGAACGCTTCACCGAGCGTCTCAGCTTCAAGGATGGTTCGAAAGTCGTCATCCTTAATGCAGACGATATCGAATGGATCGACGCGGCGGGCGACTATATGTGCGTCCATGCCGGCGGTAAGACTCATATCATTCGAGAAACCATGAAAACGCTGCAGCAGCGGCTCGATCCGGCCCGCTTCCAACGCATTCACCGATCGGCGATCGTCAATGTGAACAAGGTCAAGGAACTTCATCCGCATTCAAATGGCGAATATTTCTTGACGCTCGAGAACGGCTCTGAGCTGAAGCTCTCTCGTTCCTACAAAAATGTCGTTGCTCGGTTCCTCTAGATCGCCGTCATCTCTGAACGCAAAAAAAACAGCGGGCCATGGCCCGCTGTTTTCATGTCGTGCGTCGACGCTCCTAGAAGCGTAAATTGACCGACGCAAATAGATTGCGTCCAAGCTGGTCATAGCCAGGTAGTGAATTGGCGTTGAAGGCCAGTCCACCGCCGACCAATGGCGGCTCCTTGTCGAAAATATTGTTGACGCCGACAGTCAAGGACGCGAAATCCGTCACGTCGAAACCGGCGGTCAGGTCAATATAATTGAAGGCGTCTAGGCGATTGCCATTGCCCACGAGCAGCGAGTCCGCCGTTCCTGGCGTGCCATTGACATTGGTGTAGTCGAGGCCGCTGAGATAACGCCACCGAACCGATCCAGACCACCAATCTTGGCTATAGCTGACCCGCAAAGTGTGCTTCCAGCTCCAAGCAAGCGGCGCGTTACAAGAGGTGTTGACGACGCCGACGCAGTCGAACGTGGCGCTGTCGTTGACCCCTGGCAATGGCGCCGTTTCCTGCTTCAACGTATAGGTGCCGACGAAATTCGCCGATACGCCGCCGCCAAGCACGTCGCCGGAATAATTCGCGACGAAGTCTATACCGTCGAAATTAAACTCGCCGAAATTGGCGTTAAGGTTGGTGATCGCGCCGGACGTACCAAGCGTCGAGCCGACCCACAAATCGCCGGAGTTGGCGTTCCGCACCACGCGGTTACACAGGAACGGATCGCCTGTGGTGCCGCAGAAGTTCAAGATCGTTTGCGCGCCAATCGTGCCGATGCGATCGGTGATGGCGATGTCGAAATAATCCACGCTGAGCTGGAAGCCGTCGAACGGTTGTGCGACGAAGCCCACCGTGAAGGTATCGGCTGTTTCAGGATCCAGCGTCGGATTGCCGCCAATCACATTGTTGTACTGGGACGCCGGGCTCGCCGGAATGTTCCCATATTGCGCAGCGCTGACGCCAGTATTGGCGCATTGCGCGGCGGTGAACGTCGGCGTCAAGCCGGCGCACGGATCGGTGCCGCTGAACAACCCAATTTGGGTCGTCAAGAACAACTCGCCGACATTCGCCGCGCGGATTGCTCGGTTGAAGCTACCCCGCACTGAAAGCATGTCCGCGATATCCGCTTTTGCGCCGATTTTGAACGTGCTCACGCCGCCAGACGTGCTGTAGTCGGAGTATCGGTAGCCAAGATCAAGATAAAGCCCGTCCAGCAAGCCTTTGTCCTGCAGCACCGGCACGCCGGATTCGATGTAGAATTCCAGCACATTGACGCCGCCGGAAATCGGCGTTCTTGGACCGCCGCCACCGAGGAATGCGCCAGCCTGCCAGTTTGAATCCGTTTGGCGCTCATAGTTGGAGTCGCGATACTCGATGCCGGCGACGAGCGACACTGCATTGGTCGCCCAGGGGATGACAAAGCCAGTCTCGCCCGCCACGTATCCGCTGACCACTAACATGTCGCTAAAACCGGTGCGAATACCGGTGCCGGCGAGACCCGCCGCCTGCGCCGCAGTCACGCCGCCTTCAGTGAAGACGTCATAGGGAACGCATCCGGTGAACGCGCCAGTCGGACAGCCTTCAATAGCGTCCTGCAAGCGAGAGGAGATGAAGTCGTTGATGCTGACTTCGCTCGAGGCGTTGCGGCCATACAGCCAGCTCGCGTCATAGCTCCAGGAGTCGCCGAATTCGCCGGAAACGCCCGCCTTAATCCGGAAGGAGTCGCTCGCCAGCTGCGAGATGCGCGGTCCGCCTTCGACGTTCCGCTTACCCACATAAACCAGCGCGTCATTGTCGTCGCCTGGCGTCGTCGGAATGCCCAGATCGGCGCACGCCGTGCCAAGCAGAGGATCGTCGCAGTCGAGATTGAACGCATTCACGAAGAACGTGCCCGATTGCGCAATCTGGAACGACGTGTCCGTGCTCGTGAACATCGTTTCAATATACGGTCTGAATGCGGGGCTTACTTCATAGTGCGCCGCTGCGCCGAACGTGAACCGATCTTCAGGGCGCAGATAGTGGTTGATTGGCGCATAATTGTAGACCTGGTCCTGTCCGGGTTGCCATACGCCGCCCGCATCTTGGTGGGCGAAGAACCCTTGTCCCGCGAGAGTGTTGCCCGGATCGAAGATCAGGAAGTTCGGGTCTGGCGCTGTCGCCGAGCCGCCGCAGCTTGTGCCCGAGCCGTTCAAGGCGCAGTTCGAATAGTCGCGCGCGCCCTGCAGCAGTTCATCCTGCTTGCGATATGTAAAATAGGCCATCGCGTGGCCGCGTCCATCGTCGAACCCACTGCCGACTGCGAAATCGACGGTATAGGATTTGCCGTCAATGCCTGAGCTGCCTTCGACGAGATCGAAGCCAGCCGATTGCTGGAGCCCGCGCATATAGGCGTTGTCGCTATTATGCTGGAACCCGTTGATAGTGCCTGATAGAGCGACACCCTCGAACTCATCGTCGAGAATAAAGTTGACGACGCCAGCAACCGCGTCCGAACCGTACACCGACGACGCGCCGCCGGTGAGCACTTCGACGCGCTTCACCAGCGCGGCGGGAATTTGGTTCAGATCGACGGCCTGAGTTCGGATCCCGCCAGGTTGCAACCGCGATCCATTGACGAGCACGAGCGTGCGGTTCGCCCCAAGACCGCGCAGGTCGGCGGTCGCGGTGCCGGTAGCCGGATTCACCGTAAAGGCGTCGAAGGTCGGTTGCAGCTGCGGAAACGTGTTCAGCAGATCTTCAACGCGGGTCGCGCCGGAAAGTTCGAACTCCGCGGCGTCGATCGTCGTGACCGGGCTTGCCGACGTGAGGTTGGCGTTTGGCACCCTGGAGCCGGTTACGACGATTTCATCGCCGCCGGTTCCGTCGGTTTCCTGTGCATATACTCCCCCCGTGGCGACAAAGCCCGTTAGCGCGAGCGCGGACGAATGTAGAAACATGCGCCGGCGCGTTTGTGTTTTGTTTTGAGAAAACATCGAGTGCCCTTTTCAGTTGACTACAGATCAAGCAACGAAAAGGAGCGCGGGCCTAAATCCCTCCTGGCGCCCCCTTTTGCGCTCTAGGGCTAAGACACGGCGAAGGCGGCGACGCCTCATCGAATATTGCGCGAAAGCAATACGATGTGCCCTGAGGGCAACAATCTTGATCCGGAGACTTGCAGAAATAGGAAATTGCCGTTTATGATCAGGGAACGGTCGAGGCGCGAGTTGTTGGGCGCGCCCCGACCTAGTTCACTCGGATCGGACATTGCTGGGCTAGCATCCATGTCCTACCGGTAAGACACGCGACCAATAGGACCACCTCAATTTTTATGAGACGGATTGAGCGGTTTTAGAGGCGAATAACGTGTCCATCGGTTGCATGATGGAGCATCCTGACGGCGGGAACGCCGACTCAGGACGGGATCGCTGCGCCTAAATTGTCGATATCGACATTCTAGGCACTGCGCGCCCGGAAGCGGGGAATAGTAGTGTCGCGGGAAATATTCACTAAAGATCAATTAGTTAGCGATGGCGGCGCCGCGGAGGATCCACCGACTCCGTCAGAATTGTCCGACGCCGAGGTCAAGACGCAGTTGCGGGCTATTGAGGGCGCCGTCCGCAAACATGATTCGATGCTTATCGGTTGGTTAACCAAACGCCTTGGCGACGCGGATACCGCGCGAGACGTGGCGCAGGACGCCTATCTGCGCGTCTGGCGACGGGCCCATGTTGCGAAGATCGAGAACCCGCAAGCGATATTGTTCAAGACCGCCGCTAACCTGGCGGCGAACGAATTTCGATCTCGAAAACGCTTCGCCAATATCTATCGCCCACGCGACGACGACGATCGCGACGACCCCATTCAAGATACTCCCTGCGACGCCCCTTCTCCGGAACGGGTGTCCGTTGCACGCAGCGACGTCGCGCTTTCGATGGCGACGATCCGCGATTTGCCTGAAAAGACGCGACGCGCCTTCATCATGAATCGCTTCGAGGAGAAGAGTTACAGTCAGATTGCGGAGGAACTAAACGTTTCCAAAAGTAGCATCGAAAAATACATGATCGTCGCGCTAGCCTCGCTTCGTGAAGCGTTCGCCAAAAACGCGTCGACTGGCGCCGTCATTCGGTTCCCTGGCAAACCAAAACAATAATCCTAGTCATGCGTATATCAGACGGGCAACAAGACATGAGCAACACCAATAAGATCGAACAAGAAGCGGCAGCCTGGACGGCGCGCCATATCGCCGGCGATTTATCGGAAAAAGAACGCGAAGATTTCAAGGCATGGCTTCAGCGCGGACCAGAACACGCGCGCATCTTCGAAGAGTATGTCGCCATTGACGAAGCGATCGAGGATCATCGCCAAGACATTCTCGCCGATACCTATGAAGCGGAACTCTTCGCTCTTGCCGACGAGCAAGAAGCGCGACGGGGCAACCGGTTCGCCATGTTCAGCCGTCTAGCTGCGGCAAGCGTTTTCGCCGCCGCCGCGATTGGCGTATTTTTCACTGTTCAGTCGCCCACCACGACGCCGCAGAGTTTCGCCACAGCGCGCGGCGAGCGCGAAAGCATTCCTCTCGAAGACGGAAGCTCAATCATGCTCAATACCGACAGCGCGGTGGACGTCACCTACGCTCGCGATCGCCGCGAGGTCCGATTGGCCGACGGTGAGGCGTTATTTTCGGTCAGTCGAGATCCTGAAAGGCCATTTGTAGTTGACACCCAATTTGGCGAGGTAACCGTGACGGGAACAGTTTTCTCCGTCACGTCGAATTCCACTGCGACTACGGTTCGGGTGGTTTCCGGCGCCGTGGACGTAACGCCAGCCGGTGACGCCCGCGTCACTTTGTTGGCTGGTCAATCGGTCGCCATCAACAGTCTAGGCGAAGCTAGCGATGTTGTGACGTTCGATCCCAATACTGCGCTCGCCTGGCGCGAAGACAAGGCGCGCTATCGTGCGACGCCGCTCGCCGCCGTCGTCGCAGACCTCAATCGCTATTTCGAACGCCCGATCGTGCTCGGCGATCCAATGCTCGCCGAGCTCGCGGTCACTGGCGAATTCGACACCAATGATCAGCAGACGGTCTTAAATGCTCTCGGCGTCGCGTTCTCACTGCGATCTATTGAAGAACCCCATCGAATTGTGCTGGAGAAAGAATAGCGTGTCAGCCGCGTTCAAGAATTCTTTGGCGATCACGGCGATCAGCCTCTTGCTAAGCGGAGCCAGCTTGGCGGCGACGCCTGCGCCAGAGTCCGCTGAGAGGCGCGCGCCACGATCATTAGAAGAGGCGTTGGCTGACATAGCGCGACGTCACAACGTCGCCATTGTCTTTAATGCTGACCTTATCGCGGATCGCGTTGCGCCGAACGTCGATGATTCTTCGCTCGCAGCGGCGCTACGGACGGTATTGGAAGGCTCGTCCCTTGATTACACGCAAATAAGTCGGACGACATACGCGCTGCGAAGCGCGCCCTTAAAATCTCTCACTCCTGACATCCTCCCCGCCAGACCGTCTTCCGCCGTCGCCGACGCGATCGTCGTCACGGCGACCCGGGCGCAGTTCGGTTTTGATTTGTCATCGCGGCAGATCATCAACATCGATCGCGAAACGCTGGAGAGCCTCGCCGTCACCGCGCCAGCGGAAGCGGTTTATCAACTCCCTCAATCGGTGGCGTCGGTCACCTCCGCCAACACGACATTTTTCGGCGCGTCGGCCGGTCTTAATCTCGCCGACATTCGCGGCATGTCGGCCGAACGCACCTTGGTGCTGGTCAATGGACGCCGCCGCACTTCGACGCCCGGCGGCAACGCCACGACGATTGGCGTCGACATGAACAGCATGGCGGAACCATTTCTAGAGCGCATAGAAGTCTCCAGTCATTTCAATAGCGCGCTGCGCGGCTCGGACGCGGTCGCCGGCGCCGTCAATTTCGTCACGCGCCAGATTGACGATGGCTTTACCGCCGGCGTTCGATATGGGGTATCTCAACAAGGCGACGCTGACGAAGTCTCAATTTTTGGGCTAGCCGGGACCCCATTCGCTGACGAACGAGGCCAGGCGTCCTTCGGCTTCAACTATGTGCGCGAAGACGGCTTGACCGGCGATCGCCGGGATGCAACGGCGGTCCTATATGGCGTCGATCCGAACGGCGATTTTCGCCCGGGCTTTGGCGGCAGCGCGATCGGACCAGAAGGCCAATTTATCGGCGTATTATCCGCGCAAGGGAACTTCACGCCGTCATTCTTTTTCACTGAGAACTCATATCTTGATGGAAACGGCGGGTTATCAGCGGATCAATCGGGTCGGAGCCAATTATACAATTGGTCCGCCGTCTCCAGCGTTATTATTCCGCAATCAAAATATCTTGGATTGGCGGATCTGACGTTTGACGCTAGCGATACGATCAAACTCTACGCGGAGGCGCAGATTGGAGCCGCGCTCGCGGACGCGCAATTGTCTCCTCTCCCTGCGGGCGTTTTTCAAGGAGTCGACTCAGCAATCGGCGACGCCGTCCCGGTATCCATCGACAATCCTTCGATCCCAGATGCAGTCCTCGACTTGATCCCGGCCGGCGAGTTCGGCGTTCCCGCCGCCATTGTCGTCAATCGCCGTTTTGTGGAGCTCGGGCCGCGCCGACGGATGGTCAATCGCCGATATAATGACGCGGTGATGGGCGTTAATTGGCGGCCGAACGAAGACTTACTGGTCGACGCCTATTACCGCTATGGGCGAAACGTCGTCCGCACGACGCAGAATGGCCGCATTGACCGCATTCGATTGTTGACGGCTCTTGATCCTCTTTCTTGTTCGATGACTCCTGGCTGCGAAGCCATCGACATTTTCCGATCCGGCGGCATCACGTCGTCCGGCTCAAGTTTCCTAATCGCGCCCGATATTGAACGTAAGCTGACGATGGTGGAACACGAAGTCGTCGTCGACGCGCGTAGTCAGCTAAATATGGGGCCGATCCCGGGCGCATCGATCCACGCCGGCGCTTCTTTCAGACGCACGCGGCTGCAAGACGTGGACATTAGACCGACCGGGATCGATATTCTTGGCTCATTTGGCGCCAACGACCATGAAGGCGCTCTATCGGTCGCGGATCTTTTCGCTGACGCGACCTTGCCTGTGCTCGAACAATGGTCGCCGATTGGTCAGTTGGAAATTTCAACTGCTTACCGCGCAACGCTGTCGCCATCCTTCGACACGGCGCACAACGCAACATTCTCTATGGATTGGGCGCCGATCAACGGCGTGTCCGCATTCTCCGCCTATTCTACCGGGCAACGCCCACCCAATATTCTGGAGCTTTACTATGTCGGGACAACGACCCAACGCTTCGCGTTCGATCCGTGTTCGCCTTTCTCGATAGAAGCAGGAAGCCAGGTCGAGACGAACTGCGGAGGCGACACCCCCCTATCGGTCGGCGAGAATTTCTTTCAGACAAATTTCTTGCCCAGCACGACAGGCTTTGGCAATCCGGGGCTTGCGCCAGAGGACATCCGCGTCATCAGAGCGGGCGCCACGCTCGAACCAACGGCGTGGTTCGATGGAACGAATAGCCGCCTCGAGTTGGCCGCGAATTGGCTTGACTATCGAATTGACAATTGGATTGGCGGGCAGTCTCAGGGCGTTGGGGAATGCTTCGCATCGTCGACTTTCTTGTCTGACGGGTGCGGCGTTAATCCGCTTACCGGCGCGCCGCTAATAGGTCGTGACGCGACCACACGACAGCTGACTAATGCGGACACGACCTTGACGAACGACGGAACGTTTTCTTGGCGCGGGCTCGACCTTGAATTGCGGTTCACCTATCAACCGCAATCGCTCGGGCTAATTGATCGGATTTGGATCAGCGGTCTGCACACCTATACCGCACACGCCGAACGAAAGTCGGACGCCGGCGAGGTTACCCGTTTTGCCGGCTTTGGCGGACTGCCTCGGCACGAAACTGTTGTCGGCGTCGGTTTTGAAGGCGGCCCAGCTCGGCTGACATCCTATATGCGCCGTCGCGGAGAAACGTACTCGGCGCAGCTGGATGAGGACGCATTCCTGCTTGAAGATTTTACGACATTCGACGCGAGCCTAAACATTGACTTGCAAGACGACATTCTCGCCACGATTGCGATCGAGAACATGTTCAATGCGCCGCCTCCGATTGCGGCCGTGCCGACGGGACCGAATACGCTGCCGCAATTTTACGATCTGATCGGTCGTCGCGTCACCCTCGGCGTGAGAATGACGTTCTAGGACGTATGCGCTTTATCGATACGGATAATATTCCGTTTCAGGATATTCCGGTAAAGTGTAATGCGATTGCAGAAACGCGACAATGTCGATCAACTCCTCAACTGTCATCACGGAATTGTAATTGCGCATTTTAGAAACGCCATCGACTGCGACGACGTCTTCTCTATAGGTCTTTGAAAGACGATGGGACGGATTGATCACCGACGTCACCAACTCGCCGTAGGTTGCGATTCTAACGGTTTCGCCGCCGAGAATGATCGACAGTTCCGGGTCAACGCCCTCTGGACGCAATCCGTCGACGCCATCCACCAAATGACAACTTGGGCAGCCAAGCGAAACAAATGCGCGTTCTCCCGCCGCGACGTCCCCGTCTGGAAGGCTAAATCCCCAGCCGGACTTCTCGCCGATGCAGCCAGTAGTCGTCAACGCCAGGGCGACAAGCGATAAGGCAATGGACCTTTTCATTTAGGGTTCCTCCTTTCGAGTCCCCTAAATCGTAATTTGCGGGCATTGACGCCCCATGACGTAGATCAAATCCTGCGCCGGATTGCTGCATCGCAAAAATATCCTGATCGAAGAAAGCTTACGCCGTCCGCCGGCGTTCGCCGATCACTTCCGCAATGATGGAGACGGCGATCTCTTCCGGCGACTTCGCGCGAATATCAATCCCAATCGGACCGCTAACGCGTGCAATCTCCTTCGCCTCTACGCCGAGTGCGCGCAATGTCTCGACGCGCTCAGCATGGGTTTTTCTGCTGCCAAGAGCGCCGACATAAAAGCATGGACTTTTAAGCAGCCCCGCCAAGATCGGCGGATCCCAATCGTGCTCATGAAACAAAACAGCCGCAGCCGTCCATTCGTCGAGAGAGGCGACCGAGAAATTGTGAGGCGTCGTCAATGGCGTCGCAATGTCGGCGAACGCGTCCGCCGCTTCGAGCGTTTCCGGCTCGGGTGATTGTACGTTCACAGACATTCCCGCCGCCGCGCCCAATCGGGCGAGCGCTGGCGTCACTGGTCCTTTGCCGACAATCGCAAGCTGGGTCCGCGGCGCATATTCTCGGCGATAAGCGCCATCCCCGCCAGCGTTGGCGAGATCCAAAACAAGATTGGCTTTGCGGCGCGCCGTCAAAGCAGAGACAACCTCAGCGATGACTTCAATTTCAAGATCGACAGCAATGTGCACGTCGATTCCGGCGCCACAAGGCAATTGAACGTCCATATAGGGCGAGCCTTCGCCATAGCGGCGAATTCGGTTTTCATTCTCCGCGATGGCGTCTAATGCTTCGGTCACCAACGAGGCTTCGGCGCAACCGCCTGTGATATACCCAACTTTGTCTCCATTCGCCGAAACGGCGATCTGGCTACCGATTGGGCGCGGCGCTGAACCGTCCACTTGAACCAGCGTCAACAGCGCCGCTTTTTGTCCGCTGCGGCGATAGTCGAGCCACGCATCCAGCGTCAATTCGTCAATGGGTTTGGTCACGTCGCAAATCTTTCCGCCGTCATCTGATCAGCGGAACATCATGTCGATCATTGTCGCAATGACAACCAATTTATCACGCGACGCGCTTCCTAGTCTGTCT
>CAYWWL010000024.1:0-9303 GCA_964461925.1 uncultured Caulobacterales bacterium
GACACGGTGCGGTTCGCCGCCGCCGCCGACACCAAGAATTTGCGCGCCTACGAATTATATCTCGAAGCCAGGGATTTGTTCGTACGCCGCAATCAGAGCAATCTCGACGCCATCATCGCGCCGCTCGAGGAGGCGATCCGGCTCGATCCCGAGTTCGCCCACGCATTGCAGCAATTGGCGGCGGTCTATTCGGTGCTGCCGAGCTATCGCGGCGGCGACCGCTCGCAAGACGCCCGGGCCGTGGAGTTGGCCGAGCGGGCCCTGGCGGTCAATCCCAATCTGGCGTTGGCCAAAGCGGTGCTCACCAGCGTCACCGCGCGCCAAAGCGGGCTCGATTTCACGCAGCAATTGGTCGACGATTTGAGCCAGGCGATCGCCATGGATCCCCTCGAGCCGACGCCATGGAGCTGGCGCGGCCAGACCTATTCCGACCTTGGCTATTTCGACCTTGCCCTGGCGGACTTCGAGCGGGTCTTGGAGATCGATCCGGAAGACGCGATCGCGCGTCAATGGGTCGTGCGCACCCTATTGCACAGCGGCGACGTCGACGCCGCGCTAGAAGCGCATCGGCTTCGTCCCGTGCAGGGCGGCACCGTGTTTTATCTCGCCACCGCGCTGGCGGCCGAGGGCGATCTCACCCTGGCGCGACGATTCTTATTCGACACCTTGCCGGAAGAGTTCGCCAGGACCGTCAGCGACGAGGATCTCAATTCATTTCTGTTGCCATTCGTGGATCCCGATTTCGACTTTGTCGAAGGCTATAGGGCGTTCCGCCAGGTCATGGCTGACCGATTCAGGTTTCCGGTCGATCAGGAGCCGTTTCCTGATTGGCTGCACACGTTCAAGCAATACGACAAATTACAGATGACCGAGGTCACCGACGGGCAATCGGTGTGGTGGTATGGCCAGCATGAGGATTTTCGCCAGTCGCCGCATCGCTATCGCTTAATGGAGGAGGCGGGGCTGGTCGCCTATTGGCGCGCGCGCGGGTTTCCGCCGCAATGCCGGCAGATCGCGGCGTTGGCCGACGGACGCGATTATCAGTGTGACTAAGCGCGGCGCGCGGCTTTGACGACGAGATAGATCAAGATCGCCGCGGCGGGGATGAGCAGCCACGCCTCCATCGGCGTCCAATCAGTGGGGCGCGGCACGTTGCCATAAGCGTGCGCGACGATCGCCGGCGACAGCGATCGGGTCCAATAGACGCTCGCCGCCAGGACGCTGGCGCCGAAAAAGACCGACCCCAGATTATACAGCGCGAACGGATCGGCGCTGACATATTGCAAATGCGCCATGGCGAACAACGCCGCTGAGATCAGGCACGCCCAGAGCGGCGAGAACGCCGTCGCCAAAGCGCCCAAGAGATAGCCGCGGAAGAACACTTCCTCGACGATCGGCGGGATGACGAAACTGGAGACCGCCATGAACAGCCAAAAGTCCGGCGTCCATTGGGCGGCGTAGATCACGTCCCAGATCGCCGGAACCTCGCCGATCGGCGCGACCTCATAATGCCGCCAGCGCGGCAGCAGCGCGACCAGGCTTAACGGCGCGCCGAGGGCGAGGCCAAGCAAGAGCTTGTCGCCGAATCCGGGCGCCAATGATCGATTGGGTCGGCCGGCGGGATGATCCGTGGGCGGCGCAAGCGGCGCGCCCAGGCGATAGCCTCGGGCCCGGGCGAGGAGCCAGGCGGCGGCGAGCAAGAACGCCCATTTCACCGCCATGGAGAGGCCCTCCAGTCGGGCCAGGTCGCGCCAGGCGGGGGGCTCGGCGGCGAGGGCGGCGGCCGCGGCGTCGGGGGCGACGCCGAGCATCGGGGTCACGGCTTGCGCGGCGACGCCGAGGGCGATCAACAAGACCAAGGGTTCGGCGATCAGCCAAGGGCGCGCGTTCAGCATGGATGTGATCATCGTCGCCCCTCCAGAAATGGCCCGCCACACCTAGCCCGCCAAACCCAGCCCGCCAAACACAACCATGGCCAGCATAGCCAACTGCGGATCGCCAGGCGCTTTTCGTCAGGCGCCGTTATTCTAGCGTCCAGGGCTTCCAGCGCCAGGGCCGATGCGACGAACCGACGCCCGTCCTAGGCGAAGAAAGCCAACACCCCGGCGATGGTGAACAAGGAGATCACCGTGGTGGTGGCCACCGCCGCCGCGGCTTCCTTCGTATAGACGCCGAAGCGTCCGGCGATCACGAATACCGCCGCGCCCGTGGGCACCAACGTGAACAGCATCGCGGCGCCGCGCATCGCCTCGTCGTCGACGCCGAGCAGGCCCATGCCGAGCAGCGTCATGGCCGGCAACGCAACCATCTTGATAAGGACGATCGAGCCGACTTTGCCGCCGACCTCGGACAAAGGCGGGGCCGGGGTGACCGCGAAGAAAAGGCCGAGAGAGAACAAGGCGGCGGGGCCGCCGGCGCGGCCGAGCAATTGCAGAAACGCCGCCAGCGGCTGCGGCAGATCCAGCCCCAGTCCCCGTGTCGCGGCGGAGACGAGGAAACCCGCGATCATCGCCGCCACTAAGGGATTGCGAAACGGGCCGATCAGCCGCGCCGCGATCCCGGCCTTGGCCGAGGGGTCGATCAGGAACATGGCGATGGCGATGACGCCGACCCCTTCGACCAGCATCAACACGACGAAGTGCTCCGCCCACCCATTAATCGCCAAGGCGATGGGCAGGCCGAGAAAGACGGCGTTGCCGAGGCTCGAGGCGAAGGCGTGGGCGCCGGCCTCGGGCCCAGTGAGGGAGAAGCCGGCGCGGCCAATGGCGTAAGCGAGGGCGATGGCGACGATCACTGCGCCGGCATAGGCCAAGGCCAGACGCACTTGCTCCGGCGCGATCGGATCGGCGCTGGCGGTGAGGCTGAACAAGGCCGCCGGCATCGCCGCATTGAAGACGAAACGATTGAGGGCCGCCACGTCGGCGGCGGGGAAGCCGCCAAAACGGCCGGCGCACAGGCCCGCAAGCATGATCGCGAAGACCGGGGCGGCGATGGTGAGAATCGGCGACATGGGCGTTCCTTAGACGACGGCGTCGGCGGCGCTATAGAGCGGCGCGCGGACGAGCCCTCGCCGATTGCGGCGGCGAACGCAAGCCCGGCGCGCGCGGCGCATGAGGCAAAGCCGTCAGCCAAGCGGACGCAAAAAACGGCCCCCCGGGGTCAGTGGGGGGCCGGTTTTCGTAATCAACCTGAGCATCGCCTCGTCGCCCTTCTACGCAAGGGCCGCGCGGCGATGTCGGACGGTCCGGCGCAGATCCGTCGACCGGGGGCTGGGGGCGATAATGGATCCGGCGAAATGAACCGGCGCCAAGCCGTCCGACCCCCCGACTGTGTCGCCGGAATAGGGCGCAAATCAGGGGGGAAATGGGGCGATTTTGGACACGTGGGGCGCGCGCGGCCTGGGTTTTTCTTCGGCGCGCCCTTGCCAGGGCCGGCGCAGGAGGGGCATGCTTGGCGCAATGCATATTGTTGAGCCTCTATCGCGGCCGTCCCATCGCCGCTCAGAACCGATCGCCTTCACCCGGGCGGAACTCAATCGCATCCTCAATCTCTATGGCCAGTTCGTCGCCGCCGGCGAATGGCGCGACTACGCCATCGACCATCTGAAGGACGCGGCGGTGTTCTCGGTGTTTCGACGCGCCAGCGAAGCGCCGATCTATCGCATCGAGAAACGCCCGCAATTGGCCCGTAAGCAAGGCGCTTGGGTGGTCGTTTCGATGACCGGCGCAATTCTGAAACGCGGCCATGACCTCGCCCAAGTGCTGCGGGTGTTCGACAAACAGCGCCTGCAATTGGCCAGCCTCGGCGCCTAACGTCCGCCCAGTCCCCGGAAAACCGGGCGGCTCTCCTTAAACGCTCTTGATCCTATTCATCGGATCCCCGCGCCAAGCGCGGGGCGCATGGCTGCGCCGCGGCCGCGCGCCATCATTTTGCAACTATAATTTACAATTAGAAAATTTATACAACCTGTGCTAGTATCATGGTGACGTTGGCGATCCGGTCGACGTCGGCGTCTTCGCCCGACGCACGAGCGGTCGGCGGCGCTTGTACGGCGGCGGTCACGGTTCCCACAGCGAGGCTCCATACCACCAAAACTTGTTTTGATATCGATACGAGTTTCGCCCATCGCATTGATCCGCAAATATCTTTCTCGTTGGCGCATGTTCGCCTCGGCGAATCACTTAGACTCGAGATTCCCCTCTTGGGCGAACGGCGGGCTGGATCTTCGGCGTCGACGTTCGGCCGCAACTCGCGCTCGAGATCCCATGAACAAGTCAAATCCCGACGGGCCTACCTCAACACCACCAGTCGAGCGACGCCGCGCCGCCGCCCGGCCTGATTTGATGGCGGCGATCGACCAGATCGCGACCTTCCTGCCGCGGGATCGCTATTCCATCGTCGTCTCCGGCCTCGCCGATCTCGTCACCGCCCTCGCGGTGTTGCGCGAACGCGGCGTGTCGCTGAACGCCGTGGCGCAACGGGCGAGCGTGGCGCTTTACGGCGGCGCGCTGTCCTTGCCGGAAGCCATGGTGCGCGAATTCGTCGAGGTCTGCGGGGTCGCGTTTCCCGGGCTTAAGGTCGAGGTTTGGCGCTTCGCCGACGCCGCGGGGGAAGAAGCGATCTTGCGCGACGTGGACGTCGCCGAAGCCCGCTTCACCCGCCGGGTCGTGGTCGGCAATCTGCTGCATTCGCCGGCCCATCGACGGCTTTACGCGGCCATGAACCCGCGCCATTTCGTGTTCTATGACAATGGCTTGTCGAGTTACGCCGACTACAAACTATCCCTCGAGGAAGAATTGGCGGACTGGCGCAGGGCCCCGAACTTCGACGCCTATCTCACCCATGGCGACGCGCTCGGCGTGCCGTCCTATCTTGGCGCCGCGCCGCCGGAGACATTGTCGGTTGAAAGTTTCCGTACGGTCTATGAGCATTTGCAAGCGGCCTGCGTCGATCGCGCAGCGATGCTCGACGGCGAGTCTTTATTGATCCTCGGCACCAGTTTTTACCGCACGAAACTGATCAGCTTGGAGGACGAGCGCGATCTGCACCAGCGCTTGATCGCCGACGTGCGCCGGCGCTTTAGCGGCCGCGTCGTCTATAAGCCGCACCCGCGGTGCGACGAGGAATTGCTCGGCCCCGGCGACGCGGTTGAGGTGTTGCGCTCGTCGATGCCGGTGGAGGCGCTGGTCGCCGCGCCTGGCGGTCACGCTTTCAGCTTCAGCTCCACCGCCCTGTTGACCCTACAGGACCATTGCGGCTGGCGCGCCCATCGGGCGGCGCATCCGTTGATGGACAAGGTGTTTGCGAATCGGCGGCAATTGCAGAAGATTTATGCTATCCCGGCCAGTACGGATATTTTTGCGGAGTACGCCGATAATGCCGACACATACTCAGGAATACCAAAAGCAGCTGGAGGGCATGCACGCTAACCCCCAATGGGGGTCGTCGAGCGACATTCCCAATTTAGCGCACAAAACCATTCAGACCTACAAACCCGCCAGCCTGTTGGATTTCGGCGCCGGCAAGGGCAAAGTCTCCGCCGCCTTGCAAGCGGCCTATCCGGACGTCGCCGTGACCAGCTACGAACCGGCCCGGGGGGACGTCTTGCCCGACGCGGTGGACATGACCTTCTCCAAAGACGTGCTGGAGCATATCGAGCCGGATCAATTGGAGTTCGTGCTCTATGACCTGCACCAGCGCACGGCCACGGTGCATTATCATTTGATCGCCTGCCACAAGGCGCATCATTATCTGCCTGACGGGCGCAATTGCCATCTGATCGTGGAAACGCCGGATTGGTGGCAGCGGCTGTTCCGCGGCCTCGGCTACGAGATCCTCGACGAACATGTCTGGGGCGACATCAAGCATCCCGCCGGCAAGCAGAGCATCGCCACGGTGAAATATGAATGCGTGCTGCGCGGTAGAAATATGAAGCGCTAAGCGCCCAACTCAAACCAAGCGGCGCACACCATGCTGGCGGTCTCAACCGGGCTTAGAAGCCCGGTTCGTCGCCTAAGACCCGACCGCCGTCGCTCGGGTCATGCTGCTGCTTGCACTGCAAATAGCCCTGACGCCAGCCGGCGCGATAGCCGCGGCTGTTCTCGAATTGATAGGCGTCGCGGACTTTCTTCGACGAAAAGCTTTTGATCTCTTCGCCCGCCGTGGTGCAGCCATCGGCGTAGCCGCCGGCATAGGCTGGATCTTCCTGCAATTGGTAAAGCTCATCGCCCGTGGCGCAGCCGGCCACCGTCGCCGCGCCGAGCGCCAGCGCCGCACGCAGCAAGCCCCGCCGGAATTGAGCGCGTTTTTCGCCTGCGCCGCGGCGTTCAATGAGATTGTTCACGCGTTACACCCACCAGTTTGAGCGCCTAGCCTAGCAGCCCTGCCTAGCGGGGTCTTCCATTTTCGTCGGCGCGGTCTTGAAAATTTGATGAACCGGGGAAAACGGCGGTTAAGGGTGACGCGTCTACAACAATCCTTCGCCAGAAAAACAGCGCGCCGTGGGGGCGCGCACGGCGGCGAAAGGGCCAAATTGATGACGTCGATCGACGACACAGCGGCGGGGACGCGGCGTCCGCAGCCAGCGAACGACGCGGTCGCCCCGGGTCAGGCGCCGTCGTCGCCCGCCGCGCCGTCAAATGACGCGTGCATCATCCCCGAACAGCGCAACCAGATGGTGCGCGCCTTGTGCGATCTCGTGGTGCTGCCGCCGAGCCGGATCTCCGCCAATGAACGCTCCCTCGCCGGCGACGTGATGTTGCACGTCCTCGCCGGGGTCGACGAAAAGTTGCGGATCGAAGCCGCTGATCGCATGGCCCGAGTGCAAGACAGCCCGCCCGCGGTGATCCGCGCATTTCTGCTCGATACGCCGGCGGTGGCCGAAATCATCCTCACGAAAAAAGAATCCGTCGCGGAAAGCCTGTTGATCGAATGCATCCGCAAAGGCGGCCCGGAGCATCGCCTTGCGGTGACCAAGCGGCCCGACTTGACCTGCAATATGGCCGACCTATTGCTCGCCGCGGACGAGCGCCCGGTGACCCTCGCCTTGCTGCGACGGCTTGAATTCGCCTTGTCGCCGGCGGCGATCGATCTATGCGTGGCGCGGTCGATGGGCGATGCGGAGATGCAAGCCTTGCTGATCGCCCGGCGCGAGCTGGAGCCTTGCCATGGCTTCTCCATGTTTTGGCTGGTCGGCGCCGACCAACGCCGCCGCATCCTCGCCCGCTTCGCGATCAATCGCGGGGTCATTCAAGACGCTTTTCACGATCTCTTCGCCGTCGCCTACAAAGGCGCGCGCGATCCCTTGGTGCACGACATATTGCGGGTCTTGGACCGACGTCATCGGCCGCGCGCGCGCAATGGCGAATTGATCCCGTCGGAGGTTGTCGTCCGGACACTGACCATGGCGCGTCGCTCCAGCGGCGGCGACGTGATTCGCGCGGTGAGCCTGGTCGCCGGCATTTCCGAGGCGCTGGCGGCGCGGATCATCTGCGACGCCGGCGGCGAGCCGTTCGCGGTGCTGTGCAAAGGCGCCGGCCTGTCGCGGTCGCGCTTCTACGAAGTCCTGACGGCGCCGGAAGCGGCGACCCCGTTCGAGCCGAAGCAAGCGGACATTCTCATGGCCGAGTTCGACGGTCTCGCTCGAGACTACGCCCGCGCGGTGTTGCGCTATTGGGACTGGGACGACAATCCCCGCCTGGCGCAAATGGAGCGCGCCGCCGCGAAGGTCGAGGGCCCGCGCCGCCGCATCGGCGACCGTTAAGCGGCGTTAAATTCTTTATACAGAGTAAATGGCCATTTTTGCGCGCGGCGTCGCACGACGAAAACGCCCATTTTTGCAATAAAAATCGAGGTCCGCGCAATGCCACCAATCGATTTAAACGGCCTTTAAACCATATCTGGGAAAAGGCTATCGGCGCGGGGGCGGTCATGCGTTTTTTGATTGCCCCTTAGCGCTTTTTTTTCGCCCGATCGTCGGCGCTCCCCTTCCTCTCATGAAAATTTCCAGCGCCAATGTCGGCGACGGCGACGGCGCGATCAATTCTGCAATCGCCGTCAAGATCGCGGAGCACGCCAAACCCTCCCTGTAAAGAGCGATCGATTCGATTCAAATTCGATGAAAATTGCCAGACGTAATCTTTCTACGTTTTAATATTCATTGTGAATGCTCTAACGCGAGAGAGGCGCGTCGGGGCGAAACGGCGCGCATGCAACGAAGATGGAGACGGCATGGCGGCGACGATGCGGATAATAGTCTTTGCGTCGCAAAAGGGGGGCTCGGGCAAAACCACGTTGGCCGGCCACCTTGCGGTGGAGGCTGAGCGCCAAGGGGCGGGGCCCGTGGCTCTGATCGACACGGACCCGCAAGGGTCGCTGGCGAAATGGTGGAACGTGCGGCAATCGGCCAATCCCGCCTTTATCCAGTCGGTGTTTTCGAACCTATTTCACGATCTCGATCGGGCCCGCTCCGAAGGGTTCAATCTGGTGGTCATCGACACCCCGCCAGCGGTGACCCGGGCGATCTCCGAAGTGGTCGCCTACGCCGATCTGGTGATCGCGCCGACCCGGCCGAGCCCGCATGACTTGCGCGCCGTCGGGCCGACCATGGAAATCGCCGAGACCCGGGGCAAGCAATTGATCTTCGTCGTAAACGGCGCCACGGCGCGGGCGCGGATCACGTCCGAGGCGGCGATCGCCTTGTCGCAGCACGGCACCGTGGCCCCGACCACGATCCACCAACGGGTCGACTTCGCGGCCAGCATGATCGACGGGCGCACGGTGATGGAGATCGATCCGGTATGCCGCTCGGCGCTCGAGATCGGCCAGCTTTGGTCCTATGTGGACGGGCGCTTGAAATTTCTCGAAGGCAGCCAGCGCGGCCATGGGGTGGTCTCAACCGTGGGCGATTCCCAAGGCCGGGTGTTCGGCCGCCGGGCCGCGCAATAGGAGGGCCGCGCCATTTCCCTCCTCGCCCGTTCCCGATCTCAGGTCGCGCCCGCCCGCCGGTCGAGCCCGCCGCCGCGCGACGTCGACGAGTATGCGGACAATCCTCGGCCGGGGGCGTCTGTTGGTCGGCAGCCCCAGGCAGGCCCCGTCGAGCCGCGGCGCATCGCGATTTCCAGCGCCGGCGCTGGGGGTGGGCAAGGCACCGCTCAAAGGACTGGGCCCGTTAGCGGCTTCCTCGCGCAAAAAGGCGCCGCGCGACCGAGCGTCGACCGTCGCTTCGGGGCGCAGACGCCGGAAGAAGTGATCGCCGAGCATCGCGCCAGCCGCGACTATGATCGCCAAATCGCCGTCGCCCAA
>CAYWWL010000024.1:9313-13077 GCA_964461925.1 uncultured Caulobacterales bacterium
CTGGCCAACCGGATCAAGAGCCACGGGAAACGGAACCAACCGTGGGTCATGTCGTTGGCGAAACGACGGATGAAACCGCGGCGTTACGCCAGGCCGGGCGGGCGGCGCCGGCGGACGGCGCCTTCGCCGGGCCGGGACCGGCCAATGATCCGCTCTTGCATGATCCGATCTATGGCGCGCCGCCGACGATTGAGGGCGCGGCCCGGCGCATGGGCGCCGATCAATCAGAAACGGATCAATCAGGCGCCGATCGCGCGGCGGCTGATCGGCGAGGTCTCGCCGGCCTAAGACGCGAGCGGAAATCCGCCCACGGGGTGGAGCGCAAACGCCGCTTGGCGGCTTTGGCGAAATTGCGTCGACGCAAATCCGCGAAAGACAAACCCCAGACCGCGGCGCGCGCCGACGACATGGCCGCCGAAGCGGGTCAGGAGAACGCCGCGCCCCGCGGCGAGGGCCATGGCGCGAGCGGCGGCGATTGGATCGCGTCGCGACGCCGGGATCTTATCGATCGCATGAACCGTCGGTTCGAGGCGATCATCGCCGCCGGCGGGGCGCTGTTGCCGGGCAAGGGCGCCCGAGCCGCCGCCGCAGGCGAGCCCCATGAACGGCGCGCAGGCCTAAAGCTGCATATGACGGCGCGGGAATTTTTACGCTTGCAACTCGGCGCGGCGGTGCTTGGCGTCGATCAAGAAGACTTGGTCTTGCGCGCGCTTGAGGCCTATCTCGATGCGTGCGGCGTCGAAACGTTTAGCGATTGCACTTGCCAGGGCGGCAAACATATCGCCGTGGTCAAGCCGGCGGCGGCGGAATAGCCCCCCTTGATCAAGTGAGGAATGCGCAGAAAAGACGCGCGCTTCACGTTGATTTCTGAAAAAAATCTGCCAATTTGGCCTCCACGCCGAGTGCGGGGCGGCGCCATTGGGTATGCATGGCGCGCCAACGGCGTGACTTTTCGCAGCGATCGCAGCCTGGTTCGGGCGGCGTTTTGGAGATCGCCGGCGTGACGCGGCCAGCGTCTTTGCGTTCACGATGGCCATGGCGCGCGCGTCGATTGGATATTTTCGGGGGCGTTATTTTGCGCACGATCATATTAGTCATCGCCCTGTCCGGATTATGGCTGTTATTGTCAGGGTATTTCGACAAACCGCTTTTGCTCGGCTTCGGCGTCGCGTCGGTCGCCACCAGCGTCTATCTCGCCATTCGCGCCGGCGTGCTTGACGGCGAAGGCGTGCCGAACGGGCTGATGCCGCGGGTGTTCGGCTATTGGGGCTGGCTGTTCTTGGAGATCGGCAAAGCCAATATCGAAGTCGCGCGCCTGGCCTTGTCGATCGATCCGAAGCTCTCGCCACGGATGGTCAAGATCGAGCCGCCGGCGATGAGCAACGCCGGCTACGCCACCTATTGCAATTCGGTGACCCTGACGCCGGGCACGGTGACCGTCGACTTGGAGCCGGGCTATTTCCTGGTGCACGCGCTGACCGAAGACTTCGCCGACGAAGCCGCGATCATCGACATGGGCCGGCGGGTGAAAGCGCTTGAAGGCGACGCCGCGGAGCCGGGGAGCGCGCAATGATTTACGCGACCGTCGCCGCCGCCGTCCTCGTCTCCATGGCGCTGGTTCTGTTCCGCGCCTTCGCCGGGCCGACGCTCTATGACCGGGTTTTGGCGGGCAACTCGTTCGGCACGAAAACCGTTATTTTGCTTGGGGTTTACGGCTTTTTGACCGGCCGTCCGGATTTTCTCGACATCGCGCTTCTGTACGCCTTGCTGAACTTCACGGCGACCATCGCGATCTTGAAATTCTTCCGTTATCGGACGCTGACCACGTCGATGGACGATCTCGACGAGCCGACCTTCAACGAACCGCTGGAGGCCTTGGGCGAGTCGGCGGATCCCGCGATCGCGTCCGCCGCCGCCGCCGCCGAAAAGGAGCCACGCTGATGGATTTCGGTCTCGTCAAGGACGTCCTGTCCTGGATCCTGTTTCTCGTCGGCGCCTTGGCGGTGTTCGCCGGGGCGCTCGGCATTGTCCGCTTCCCGGATTTCTACGCGCGGCTGCACGCCGGCGGCGTCACCGACACGGCCGGCGCCGAATTGATTTTCGTGGCGATGATGCTGCAAGCGCCGAACTGGCTGGTGTTGGCCAAGCTGGTGTTCATCTCCTTCTTCTTGTTCCTGACGAGCCCGGTGGCGACCCACGCCGTCGCCCACGCCGCGTGGGTCGGCAAGGTGCGCCCCATGGTCGGGCCGGAGCTGCAACGGCGGGAGGGCGAGCATGGTTGATCTCGGCATCGCCAGCGCCACGAGCATTCTGATCGATTTGGCCTTGTTGACGATGTTGTTCATCGTCGCCTTGAACATGTTGCGGCAACGGCATTTGTTCGCCGTGGTCATGTTGTCGGGCATTTATTCGCTCTTGTCGGCGGCGTTCTTCGTCACCCTCGACGCGGTGGACGTGGCGTTCACCGAAGCGGCCGTGGGCGCCGGCATCTCCACGGTGTTGATGCTGTCGGCGATGTTGTTGACGGTGCGCCGGGAGAAGCCGATCACGCCGGGCCGGGCGCCGGTGGCGTTGCTGGCGGTGATCATCGTCGGCGCCGCTTTATTCTACGCCTCCATCGACATGCCCGCCTATGGCGATCCGGCCGCGCCGGCGAACGCCTATGTCGGCATCGATTATGTCGAGCGCACGCCGAACGAAGTCGCGGTCCCGAACATCGTCACCGCGGTCTTAGCCAGCTATCGCGGCTTCGACACGTTAGGCGAGACCATGGTGATCTTCACCGCCGGCTTGGCGGTGATCTTGTTGCTCGGCGTCGGCAGTCCGAAGGGCGGGCGCCAGGTTAAAGACGTCGGACAGGACGGCGCCGCGGAGAAAAGCGGCGACAAAGGAGGGGCGCGGTGAGAGACGAACACCTCATTCTCCGGGTGGTGATGAAGGTCTTGTTCGGGCCGATCATCCTGTTCGCGTTCTATGTGCAATTCCACGGCGACTATGGTCCCGGTGGCGGCTTCCAGGCGGGCGTGATCTTCGCCGTGGCGTTCATCCTGCACGGGCTGATCTTCGGCGTGCAGGCGACGTCGAAAGCGCTGCCGCAATCGGCGCTGACGGTGATGATGGTGGCGGGCGTGATGTTCTACGCCGGCACCGGCGCGCTGACCATGCTGCTCGGCGGCAACCTGCTCGGCTATGACGTGATCGATCCGGAATCGACCCATCACGCCGGCCAGCACTACGGCATTCTGTTGGTGGAGTTCGGCGTCGGCCTCGCGGTGGCGTCGACCATGCTGACGATCTTTTATCATTTCGCCGGCCGAGAGCCGGACATTCGCGACGAAGACTGGTAGAGGCCGAACCCCATGGACCTCATTCAATTCGTCGTCGAACGCTATAACTACTGGATCTTCATCGTCCTGATGATGACCGGTCTTTACACCGTGATCGCCCGGGGCAATTTGGTGAAAACCATCATTGGCCTGAATATTTTCCAGACCTCGGTGTTCATCTATTACATCTCCATCGGCAAGATCTATGGCGGCACCGCGCCGATCTACGTGCCCGGCGACATGGAGCGGCGCACCGATCATGGCGACGGCCACGGGTCAGGCCACGGGTCAGGCCATGGCGGCGGTCACGGCGCGGATCATGGCGCGGAGAAGGGCGCGGAAAAGGGCGCGGGCGGCGTTCAAGACAGTCTCCACGGCGGCGATCATGGCGGCGGCAATGAGGGACTTCTGTCCGGCGCCGCGGCGGACGATCATGGC
>CAYWWL010000025.1:0-12964 GCA_964461925.1 uncultured Caulobacterales bacterium
ATGACCGGCTCAATCAATTTATCCTGTAAGCTCAATACCATACGCCGCTTCCACGGCCCGGTGGGCGCACCCGCAAATGGATTTCTCCTCTGTGCTTACAACCAACGAAAACGCTTGCATGAAAGCGGCGTATGGTATTGAGCTTACAGGATAAATTGATTGAGCCGGTCATCGATCGAGGCGGGAGCGAAAAGTGACCTTCAGCGTATTTCTTTCTTACGCGCGTGCGGATCAGGCGCTTGTGGAGCGGCTCGCTGCGGAAATCGAGCGGCTCGACAAGAACGTCTGGTGGGACCGGTATCTCGAAAGCGGCAGCGATTTCTCCAACACCATCGAAGAACGCCTTCGCACCGCTGACGCCGTGGTCGTGTGCTGGTCGAAGAACGCCAGCGCCTCTCGTTGGGTGCGCGACGAGGCGTCGGTCGCCGCCGATATGTCAAAACTAAAATGCGTCTCCCTCGACGCGACGATCCCGCCGATCGGCTTTCGTCAATATCATGCCGTCGACATCAAAAATTGGTTCGAGAACGGCGACCGCGAAACCCTGGATATGTTTTTGCGAACTTTGTCGTCCCCCGCCGATCCCTCCCAAGGACCGCAGCCTTTGCTCAGCGCAGCAGCGCTTGAATCAAGCGCGCCTCAGCCTGGGCAGAAGAAAACGTCGTGGCCGATCGATCCGCGCATGGCGATGGCCGGCGCAGCGTTGCTCGGCGGCGCCGTCATCGGCGGCGTCACCCTTCTGGGACACAACAGCGCAAGCATCGACAAAGAGGCTGGCGCATTGGGCCTGCCGTCGACGCAACAGGAAGTGCAGGCGGACACCAATACTGTGGCGATCTTGCCATTTCGCGATTTGAGTCCGGAACGCGATCAGCAATATTTCTCCGATGGGGTGGCGGAGGAGATTCTCAACGCCCTGGCGAAAGTGAGCGACCTGCGGGTCACTGGCCGGACGTCGTCCTTCATATTTCGCGACGGGAAAGAAGACGCCAATTCGATTGGGCGCTATCTCGGCGTAGCGCATATCTTGGAGGGCTCCGTCCGCAAGCATGGCGCGCGGCTGCGCATTTCCGCGCGGCTCATTCGCACCGACACCGGTTTGCAAGTCTGGGCCGACAATTTTGACGGCGACGTCGACGACGTGTTCGATTTGCAGGAAGAGATCTCGCGCGAGATTACGCGTAATCTCTCTTCCATGCTGGTCGACGCCGCGCCTGAGCGCGCCGATGGCGCCAGCCTGCTTCCCAATCCCCCCGTCAAACGGATCGCAGACCCCCTGACCGGCGATTACGACGCCTACAATTTGTTCCTCCAGGGGCGCGCGGCGATGCGCGATCGTCCGACGGAAGCGAACATTCAGAAGACTCTGGAATACTTAAACGCTGCGGTGGTGAAAGATCCGACGTTCGCCGCGGCGTGGGCGTCTTTGGCGAGCGCGTATCTCACGTTTCCCGGTTACACGCTTTCTCTCGACGCGGAGCAAATGCTGCAAAAGGCCGAAGATGCGGCGATCACCGCGCGCCGGCTCGATCCCATGGTCGCGTCGCCTCTGGTCACGCTCGCAGGCGTTTATTCATTGCGCGGCGAGAAGCTGCGCGCCATGCGGCTCTTGGAGGAAGCGCGCGCGCTGGAGCCGAATAACTCCGCTGTTGAGTTCGAGCTGGGCGCGCTGAACGCTTTCGTCGGCAGAACCGCGGCCGCCATCGCCCACCATGAGCGCGTCGCCGTGCTTGATCCGGCGTACGCGGTGAATTTGGATTTCCTCGCGCGGGTCAAGTTGAATGCCGACGAGCTCGACGAAGCGAGGACATACGCCCAAAAGGCCGCTGAGCTCGGCTGGTTTCCCGCTTATGAAGTCCTGGCCTGGGTCGCGTCGAAAAGCGGCGATGCGGACGCGGCCTCCGAGTACCTGATGACCATGCATGACATTGCCGGGGGGCAGGTCGCGGAGCGGTTCCAAGCGCGGGAGATCTGGAGCAACGCCGCGCGCGCCTACTTCCATAACGACCCGGCTGCGCGCGACGGGATTATCAATTTGCTAAAAGAATATCTGCAGGCGCCGGAAGCTCGGGTGACGCCGGTAATCGTCAATTTCTTCGCGCGCATGGGCGAGTCCGAATTGTTTTTCGATAGCTATCCAAAGTCCTTGATGACCGGCGGCACGACCCTCGTCAGCCTTTGGGACGGCACTGCGTCGAGCAGCGAAATTCGTCGTCATCCGGATTTTCCGGCGTTCGCGGACGCGACGGGGATGATCGACCTTTGGCGCGCCTATGGCTGGCCCGACAGGTGTTCTCCGCCGACGGGCGACAGCGGATCTGCGCTCGATTTTACGTGCGAGTAGGGGGCGCGAATAAGCGAGCGAACGCGGCCCTTGCGCTGGACAAGCGTTAACCATAAACCGGCGGCGCAATCGCCCCTTGCGCCTTAAGCGTCCTGTGTGGCGCGTAAATTAGATAAGAAAAAACAATTCGTTAGCGCTCCTTCTTCCTTTTGCGCGGCATCTGGGCGATGCTGTCGTCAAACGCTTCTGGGGGATTGGGCGTGACGAAAATCATCACGGTTCACGGGACATTCGCCGGCGATGACGCCGATTCGGGGGAAAAATGGTGGCAGCGTGGATCGCCGTTCTTGACCCGCCTGCAATCATACCTCGATGACCGGATCGAGATTGACCCTTTCCATTGGAGCGGCGCGAACTCGGAGCTTGATCGTCGACAGGCCGGATTGAGATTAGAGAAGAAGCTCAAGTCTGCGGCCGACGACGCGATCGTGATCGGCCACAGCCATGGCGGCAGCGTCTTGATCCAGGCGCTCGCGCTTAGATTCATGCGCGCCCGTAAGACCGATGCGGACAACCATCGCTTCGTCACGATTGGCACGCCAATGTTTCGCTTCCTCTCCAATCGAAATCCCTTCGCGCGATTTAATCTTATCGGGCGTTTGATCCTGTTCCTGACGATCGCAGCGGGCATTGGGTTATTAGCGCCGCCTTTGGTGAGCGTCCTCGCCTTGCCCCAGACCGCGGGCCTGACGCCGGTGCAGGAGTATTTCAAATATGTAGCGCAAGAAGAGTTATTCCTCGCAAAGGCGGCGGTTCTAATCGGCTTCGTCGTACTTTTGTGGCTGCATACCCGTCTGAATCGCCGCCGGCAGAAGACGTTTCGCATGGAGGCGTTCAGAGCGTTCGTGCGCGAACGCGTCGCGGCTCTTAATCACGCCGAGGACGAGGCGATTAACAGCTTGCGGGCTGGCCTCAAGGCTAACGCTAAAATCGTCAATTGGAGCGGCGTATTCGGCGGGCTTTTCTCTCTATTGATCTTTTTCCTCATCATCGCATACCAGGTTCCGACGATTGGGTCGCGAATTCAGAACGACATTCTCTCCGATAGCGAAGTGTTCGGCGCCGATGGGCGGTCCAATAAGTGGTTGTTGACCGCGCATCCGACATTGAGCGTCTATCCCAGGCCTGATGCCGCGCCTGTCTCGACCATGGAGCAGTTGTTTTTCCGTCGGCTAGAGCTGCGTCAGGGGGTGGCGACGTTGCCGCTCTCCGATGTTTGGCCTAGCGACGCCATCGAAGAGCGGGCGGCGGATTTTGAGAATGACGCATGGGTATTTGCGCTGGATCGCGCTGCAAAGGCGGATCTCGCCATTGCGCTATTGGGGAATGATCCCATGGCGGCGCGGCGACGATTGATCCGACTGATCGACGAGACCATCGTCGCCCAGGACGCGTTCGGCTATGACATTCTCGATTCCGTGGTCGGATCGGAAGCGAGCAACGGCGTCAACGCGACAGAAGACGCCTTGGCGCGGTTTGAGTCGTTCTTGTTCTGGTCAAGTCTCATGGGCGTTGAGCCCGGGCCCGTTGGCGCTGCGATATTCGACCCGCGCGCCCAGGGGATACGGGCCGGCGAAACGATCGCGCCTGGATTGCTTCTCCTCGCCCCGGGGCATCATTGGCGGCAAGAACAGCAAGATTGCGCTAACGATTGGAGCGGGTTCGGCCAGTCGGCGATCGACGCCGATAAAGACCTATGCAAACTTTTTGTCTCGCCGCCGGCGTCGATCCTCGACCGGATATCGGCGGTGCTGGACCTTGGCGTGGGCCTCGGCGACGTGCTGGTCGCGAACATCGAATTTTTCGCCCTTGAAAACGATGGCGGCGTAGTCGCCGCGATCGTCACGGTGCTTGTCGCGTTTATCGAAACCGTCTGGGTCGCGGTGCCCGCCGCCGTACTGGTTGCGCTCGCCTCCTTGATCGTGGCTTTGCTCGCCGCGCCAATGCTTTCCGCGGTTCTGCTGTCCGCCGTCCGCGGCAAAGCCTACGGCAATGACGGGCATGGGGAGCGCGTGGTGGAGGTCATTCCATCGTTTGACGCCGATGCAGCCGCCGGCGTCGGCACCCTGCCGCAGCCGGTGGAGCAAGAGATATTCGAACTATCGAAACAGGACGCTGTCGCCGCGGTAAACCGTCTACGGTCGCTTTTGGCCGGGAAAGACGGCGCGCTGCAGACGGCGGACGATCCGTTATCGATGGCGCTGCGCTTCGACGGCGCTGAGCTTTACCACAACGCCTATTTCGTGTCGGAAGAATTCACCCGCTATCTTGCCGCGGTGCTGGTCGCGCGCTTTGGCCTTACGCCGAGCGAAAAGTTCAATTCAGACGCCAATGCGCGATCCTATGCCGAGGCGTTGTCGACGACCTAGTACGCCATGATTAAGGGCTGATCTTTCCTTTACGTCGCCGCGGGCGTCCCGCCGTCGGCTTGATCGCCGTCCATGGCCGAGCCCTGATGGCGTGGCTTTTGTCAGTGAGACCCCTGGCGAGCGACGGTCTCGACTACCCCGCCGCGCCAAGATGGGTTTCGAAAAGCGCCAGCATTCGACCCCAGGCGCGTTCAGATTGCTCCGGATGATGCGCTCGGGAATCCGTCGGCACCCAGCCATGCATCGCGTCTTCATAGACTTCGATTTCGGCGGGAACCTCTGCGGTCTTGAAAGCCTCAATGAGGATATCCTTTGCGATCGGATTGCGTTCATGGTCGTTCTCGGCGATGGCGATGAGGACGCCGCCGCTAATCTTGTCCGCCAACAGATGCGGGCTGTCCTCCTCTCTGGTGACGAGCCCGCCGCCATGGAACGAACAGGGAGCTTTAATCCGTCCGGGGACGGCGGCGGCTGCGCGCAAGGTCCATGAGCCAGTCATGCAAAAGCCGACAGCGCCGACGCCGCGGGCGGCGTCGACGGCGGGTTGCTGATCCAACCAGACGCTCAACGCTTTCGCGTCAATCTCGATCGTATCAGGCGAGAGCGCCGAATAATGAGGGGCGACGAGCTCGCGGGCGCCGGGATCGCGGATCGACATGCCGTCAAAGAAGAGCCGCCCTTGATGCGTGCGATAATATGGGTTCACCGCAATCACGCTGTATCCCGCCCGGGCGAGGCGACGGGCCATGGCGAAAAAGGCGGGCCGCACCCCGTGGACGTCGGGCCAGAATATCACCGCCGCATGGGCGCCCTTGCTGGGATGCACGAAAATCGCATCGGCGGCGCCGTCGGGGGTAGGGACTGACACTTTGGTCTCAGTCAGCTCGCTGTCGTCGAACTTATCCGTCGCAAGGGCGGTGGACAGCGCGCCGCTGGTCGCGATGGCGGCGGACACGCCAACGGTGAAGCCGCGCCGAGTGAGGGACTTGGCTTTCAAATACTCGTCTAGCTCGCGTTCCGTAATTTCGTCGCACATCGTCAAATCTCCCGCTTCCTGCTTGCGGCGAGTGTCGAACGGCAAGCGAGGTGAATCAATGGCAAATTCGCCGAGTTGACGTTATCGCGCCGTCTGACGCTTAATTGTCCTAGTTATGCGATATCCGCATCCACGGGCGGCGGGGCGTCAATTCCATTTGGCCCCGCATTAGAGTCGGTGTACTGTTTAATAACGAACGCCCGCAAAGGATTGGCGTCAATTTTAGCGTAATCGCCGATCATTGGGAAACGCCTCATGCTTCTCCGCCGCGTTATTGAACACGTCAAGACCCAGAACTGGTTCGCCGTGGGCATCGACTTCCTCATCGTCGTGGTGGGCGTCTATACCGCCGTATGGGTGGAAGGCGTACAAGGACGGATTGAGCAAGATAGAAAGACGGCGCAGATTATCGAAACCCTGCGAAGCGATCTACGCGGCTCGGAAGACTTTGAGGATTCGTTCACGTCAGTCGTTCAAGCCAGTCTGATGAAATGGGAAAAGGACGTGGCCGACGGCAAGATGCCGCCTCCTGTTTTCTTCCGCGTCCCTGGGTCGGATACGCCGCCGGCCAACACTTGGGACGCGTTGCTCAATATGAATCTAGGCGATCTCCTCCCGCCCGACTTGGTTTTCGAACTAGCGTTCTACTATTCCGAGCGCGAAGGCGTCGGCCGAAAATACATTCGGTACATTGAGTTTGTCGAAAGCGAAATCTTGCCGTTTCTCGGCGGCGATCCCGGCTATTTCTATCAAGCCGACGGGAGAACGTTAAAGCCCAGGTTCGCTGCGAGCATGGATCGAATGCGCGACTGGCAGTTGGATGCGCGTCAGAACGTCGTCTGGGCGCAATGCCTTGACCGGCGCCTGGAGGATCCTGATGATTCGAGCGTCGAATGCCATCCCGATTTTTCGTACGACTATGCTGCAGCGTCGACCGCGCCGCGCGACGATTCTCCTGGAAGTCGTTGAATGCAGCTCTTCTCGGCATTACACTCGCGCCGGCCGCCATCGCGTCTTCGCTGACGAAGGAATTCGACAATGATCCGAACAGTTTTCTTGAGCCTGGCGATCGCCATGGCCGTCGCATGTTCCGAAAACCCAACGCCTGAAAGATCGCTCGCAGACGATTTTATGACCTCGTTGGCGCGCCATTGCGGCAACGCCTACGCCGGTCGCCTTACGTCGAGCGATGAGGTCGACGCTGATTTCGCCGATCGTGAGATGGTGGTTCATGTGCGAACTTGCGGCGACGAGGTGATCCGTGCGCCGTTTCATGTGGGCGAGGATCGGTCGCGCACTTGGGTGATCACGCGCATCGACGGCGGGCTGCGTCTGAAGCATGACCATCGCCACGAAGACGGCGAAGAGGACGCCGTGACGCAATATGGCGGCGACGCGAAAGCGATCGACAAGGCGACGCGCATCGAATTTCCGGTCGATCAGTTCTCGATTGATCTATTTGAACGAGAGGGCCTGACGGCGTCCGTGACGAACGTGTGGGCGCTGGAATTGACCGACAGCATGTTCGCCTATGAGCTCAGGCGCGAAAACCGGCATTTCCGCGTTGAGTTCGACTTGACGACGCCCGTCGATGTCCCGCCGCCGCCATGGGGCGCGCAATAGCGATGCTTCTTCGACGCGTGATCGAGCACGTTAGAGATCAAAACTGGGTCGCCGTCTGCCTCGATTTCCTCATTGTCGTGCTCGGCGTCTTCATCGGCATTCAAGTGTCGAATTGGAACGACGCCGGGCAACGCGAAAAGGCCAAGCACGTCGCGCTGATCGATCTTTTGGCGGAATCCGAAGAAATAATTGCGACGATCGAGAACGACATTGCGCGAGTGGCGGAGTTTCTGAATAGAGCTGAGCCGGTGACTGCGGCGATATCATCCGGCGACGTCGAGACCCTTGATCCCGCATTGGTCGCCCAGGTCGTCGGCGACGCCCGGCAATACCGCGCAATCGCGCCGCCGCGGATCGTCTATGATTCCCTAGTGAGTTCCGGCTTATTTGCGGAGATGGCCGATCTTGAGGCGATCTCCAGCGTCGCTCAGTACTATGTCTCGCGCGAAGCGATGCTCAACTCCGTCGAAGTCTGGCAATTCTTCATTGTCGAAGAATACCCGCATTTCTCGGAATATGAGGGCGTCACGGCCGTCTACGATGCGCAAGCGCCCGATCGCCGTCGGTTCGACGTCGATGTGGCAGCCTATGTCGCGAGCGAGCGGGCGCGCGAGGATGCGGTCAGCCTGTTCCGTAACCAATTGTCGTTCCAGGAGTTGCGGCGGGCCTTCCTCGCTTCGGCGCAGGCGATGTGCATTGCGCTCGCCGATGCGGCGCAAGAAACGTGCGACGCGGTTTCAGACGATCCTGCGAGCGGCGACGCGCGGCGCGGCGCCGACGACTAACCGCGCGGTCAAGGCCCTTATTCGCGGCCGTTCACCGCCATTGCGAGCCGGCGCAATTCCTTGCGCAAGTCTCCATAGGCGCTTTGCTCTAGGACGACGCCGGCGACGACCGTGTTCAACTCCCGGACGTACAGCGCATGGGTTCCCCAGAAACCGCCATGCTCGAATAAGTCATAGCCGTTATGCTGAATTGGAAAAACGCCGATCCGATATTGATCCGGAAACGGATGGCCCGGCGCGTCAAGCATGATGTCGAGAGTTTCCGGGCGCTCGAATATTTCGCCTTGCATCAGGGCCAGAAAGAACGTCGCGGTGTCTCGCATTGAGGCAATCAGGCCGCCGCCGCCATACATGTCCATCGAACCGTTCCAGCCATGGGTGTCGACGTCTCCAAGATATTGGTGGGCGCGGGGCGACGCGGCGGACGGCGCCTGTTCGGCTTGCTCCCACCAGGTCGACGCAAGACCAAGGGCGTCGAACCGAAGTTGTTCACGAACGACCGCCGCGAGGTTTTGTCCGGCGGCACGTTCGACGATATGGCCGAGGATGACATAGCCGGTGTCCGAATACTCAAACGTCGAATTCGGCGGGCCGAGCGGATCGTGGTTCGCCATGCCCAAGGCGATCTGATCCCGCCGGGTCCATTGCCGGGATGGGTCTTCGAATATTAAGGCCGCATAGTCGTCTCCGGCGTGATCGGGCAAGCCTGACGTGTGCATTAATAGGTGCCGCGGGGTGATCGTATCCGTTTTATATCCGTCCTCGGAAAGAAGCGCGTCGATATCAGGCGCAATGAGGCTGGCGATCGGCGCGTCGATGTCCACGCGGCCCTGCTCATATAGCCGCAGAAACGTCGCCGCGACATAGGTCTTGGTCGTGCTCGCCAGTCTAACGGGGGTGTCGGCTGTCATGGCGACGCCGTCAGGCGAGGCGACGCCCGCCGCCGCGGCGATGTCGATCGATTGATCCGGCGCGATTGCGACCACGGCGACGCCGGGAACGGTGGCGTGGTTTTCGATGAACGCCGCCAGCCGGTCGTTAAGGCGATGGTGGTCGGAGAGATCTTGATTGGCGCACGATTGAATAAATAAGAGCGCGCCGGCGCCGAGTATCCCGGCAAAGATTTTTCCTAACTGTCTGTTTCGCTGCATGTGCTCGGTCCTCTCCGCGGCATTCGGTTTTGGATCAGCGCACACTAATGTTTTTCTCGTCCGTCGCCAGTCGCAATCTGTGGATTTTCGATCGGCCGGAGACCTCCCAACAACCTGTTTGAGCGGGGCACGGAGGCTCGCAATCGGAGGCGATTGCGTTTATAGGTGCCTACACAAAAATTTGGATACGATGTCTTTGAGGGTGATAATGGATTGGTTACGCAAGAATTCGATGTTGGCGGTGGTGAGCGGCGCTGTGGCGTTGCTGGTCGCTTGTATGCCTTATGCTTCTTCGCAATTGGAAGATGAAAAGGACGCCAGCCCGTTGTCATCGCTGCCGTTACGGCTAATCGGGCCGGCCTATCCTTCAGGTCGTATTTCCGACTTCGCGTTCTTTTCCGGCGGGCATCACGATTATTTGGTCGGCACCGCCTCAGGCGGGCTTTGGCGCACGACAAACGCCGGGGTGACCTGGGCGCCGCTTTTCGACAAAGAAGGGACGTACGCTATCGGCGTCGTGGAAATCGCGCCGTCGGACGAAAAAATCATTTGGGTCGGAACCGGCGAGAATAACGCGCAACGGTCGGTCGCGTTCGGCGACGGCGTCTACAAATCCACCGATGGCGGCAAGACCTGGAAGAATATGGGATTGAAAGAGTCGGGCCACATCAGCCAGATTTGGATCGATCCCACTAATCCGGACACGGTTTTGGTCGCCGCCCAGGGGCCTTTGTGGTCCGACGGGGGCGATCGCGGCATCTTCAAGACCACCGATGGCGGCGCCACTTGGGCCAATATTCTCTCCGTCGACGAGCATACCGGCGTCAATGAATTCGTGGTGCATCCGGAGGATCATAACGTGATCGTCGCGTCGAGTTATCAGCGTCGCCGTCACGTGTGGGTGTTGATCAACGGCGGACCGGGATCCGGCGTCCATCGCACGTCGGACGGCGGCGAGACGTGGAGTGAAATCAAGGCTGGCTTGCCGACCGACGATATGGGGCGAATTGGCCTCGCCATGGCGCCGTCTAACCCGGACATGGTGTACGCCATCATCGAAGCGCAGCCGCACGAACGCGGCGTCTATCGGTCGTCTGATTTCGGCCAGAATTGGACGAAGCGCTCAAGCCACATGACGACCAGTCCGCAATATTATAACGAGATCATCGTCGACCCTAAGGACGAGAACGTTCTTTACTCGCTCGACACGTTTTCGAAGCGTTCGATCGACGGCGGCAAGACCTTTACCGATCTGAGCGCGGCGCACCGGCATGTGGACGATCACGCGCTTTGGATAGATGAGAACAATACGGATCATTTGATCATCGGCGGCGACGGCGGGATCTATGAGAGCTGGGATGGCGGCGAACTCTGGCGCCATATCGACAATCTTCCGATCGTTCAGTTCTATCGCATTCAGCCGGACAATGCGGCGCCATTCTACAATGTTTGCGGGGGCACGCAGGACAATAATTCCCTATGCGGCCCATCGCGCACCACGCTCGTCCACGGCGTGACCAATTCCGATTGGCACATTGTCCTTGGCGGCGACGGCTATAAGCCGCAAATCGATCCACGCGACCCGAACATCGTTTATACCCAGTACCAATATGGCGGTCTGGCGCGGTACGATCGGCGCACCCAGGAGCGCGTCTTCCTGACGCCGCAACCGGCCACGGGCGAGCCGGCGTATAAGTGGAATTGGAACACGCCGCTGCTGATCAGTCCGCACAATCCAGATCGGATTTACTATGCGGCCGAATATCTGTTCGCGTCGAACGATCGCGGCGATTCCTGGGAGAAAATCAGCGACGATTTGACCAGGGGGGTCGACCGCAACGCGCTTGAGGTCATGGGACGGGTATGGAGCGTCGACGCGATTGCGAAGAACGATTCCACCTCGATCTACGGCGCGGCCATCGCGCTTAGCGAAAGTCCGGTGGCCGAAGGGCTCATCTATGTCGGCACCGACGACGGCGTCATCTCCGTGACGCAGGACAATGGCGCGAACTGGAGCCGGAGCGATTCGGTCAGCGGCGTTCCGGACATGACGCTGGTGGAGGACATCATCGCGTCGGTTCACGACGCCGACGTCGCTTATGCGGTATTCGACAATCATAAGCGCGGCGATCATAAGCCCTATGTCTATCGGACTGACGATCGCGGCGGCTCATGGCGGCCGATCATCGGCGACTTGCCTGAATGGGGGTCGGTCCACACGATCGCGGAGGACCATGTCGATCCTAATCTTTTGTTCGTTGGAACTGAGTTCGGGTTATTCTACAGCCAAGATGGCGGTCAGAGCTGGCGTCAATTGAAGGCGAATTTCCCGACGATCGACGTTCGGGACATCGAGATCCAGCGGCGCGAAAACGATCTTGTGGTCGGCACCTTTGGCCGCGGGATCTATATCCTCGACGATTATTCGCCGCTTCGCGTGAAATCCGAGGCGTTGGCGGACGCCGAGGCGACGCTGTTTCCCGTGCGCGATCCATGGCTCTATGTGGAGGGCGACCTCTGGGGGACATGGGGCGGCGCGCAGTCGTTCAATGGCGACAATTTCTGGTTCGCTGAAAACCCGCCCTTCGGCGCCGTGTTCACCTATAACTTACGCGATGGCTTGAGCACGCTGGCCAAGAAGCGGCGCAAAGCGGAGATCGAAACCGAAAAGACTGGCGGCGACACGCCGTATCCGTCCTGGGAAGAGCTGCGTGCGGAAGATCGCGAAGACGAACCAGCCATCATCTTCACGGTTACTGACGCGGCTGGCACGGTCGTGCGCCGGATCACCGGGCCGCACAGCGAGGGATTGCATCGGATCGCTTGGGACTTGCGATATGAAGCGCCCGATCCGGTCAAGATTGAAAAGGGCGCCTCGTCCTTATTCGGGTCTGCGCCGGTTGGCCCTATGGTGACGCCTGGGGAATACACGGTGGCGCTCGCCAAGCGCGTCAATGGCGTGGTCTCTGTTTTAGGCGAACCGCAGACATTCGTCGTCAAATTGCTCGACAATAGCGAGGAAATCGCTGACGACCAGGTGGGCTTATTGGCGTTCCAGCGGGAAACCGCCGAGGTCGCCAGGGCTGCCTATGGGGCAAGCGCGGCGTCTGGCGAACTGCGCAATCGCCTGGCCCACCTCAAGGCGGCGGTGGAGGCGTTGGCGTCGCCGAACGTCGAACAGCGCGCGCGAATTCAGGAACTTGAAGCGACGCTGGACGACGCGGATATCACGTTGGCCGGCGATCGCACCGTAAGCGGGCGCAACGAACCTGCGCCATGGTCGGTCTCCTCGCGGGTGGGCGAGATTCGTGGTTGGGGGTGGCAATCGCGCTCGCCGGCCACGGGCTCGAACAAGCAAGCCCTCGCATTTGCGGGTCAAGAATTAGATGGCGCGTTGACGCAACTTCGCACGGTGGAAGCGGGGATTGAGAGCCTCGAGAACGAACTTGAAGAACTCGGTGCGCCGTATACCCCGGGCAGCGGCGTACCGTCGTGGCGACCAGGGCGATAAATAGCGCGATCGGCCGGTCTGTTCCCGCCGCGAAGATGGGTTAGGCGAGGGAATCGATCATGCGTCGCCGCCCGCCTGACGTCATCGCTTTCGCAAGCCGGAGCGGCGTCGCGCTGCGGCGGCTATAGCGGCATCCGCAGTCTGG
>CAYWWL010000026.1:0-12681 GCA_964461925.1 uncultured Caulobacterales bacterium
GGTTGGGAGCGAAGATGATCAAGTCGTTGGTCGGCAGAGCGAACGCCAGGCTGTCGATGGAGGCGGCGTAGGTGACTGCGACGGTGCGGATCGCTTCAATCGCGGCGATGACGGTTTTTTTGCGCTCAGGCGTCATCTCGCCACGCGACATGAATCCGGCCATGCCATAAATGTCGCGTCCAGCGAGCGGCGCGCCGTCGAAGTATTTCTCCGGCATTCGGCGGGTGCCGTCGGCGCGGGGCGTGAACGCCTGTTCGAAGGCGCGATCCACCTCAGCTGGCTCCATTGAGGTCAGTAATTGTTGGTAGACTCGGTTGGCCGCCGCATGCGCGGTTTCGACGCGTTCAAAAGGCAAATCGGCGCGCCGACCGCGCTCCGCCATGTAGCGCGATTCATCTTCGACGCTGCTGCGCGCGACATAGCTTTTCGCGAGGTAAAAGCACGCCGCGCCAGCGATCGCGCAGGTCGCCAAAGCGACCAACGCCAAGGACCAAAAAAGTTGGGTACGGAGGGAGTGGAATCTCCCGAACAATTGCGTTGCGATCAAAAGAGTCACTTAGGTCTAGCCCCCTGAAGTCGAGGCAATGTCGCGAATTTTCGTTACTGCCGGGTAAAATGCCGGGCGATCCGCGCGATCGTCCTGGCGTAAGGAATTGTCGAGAAACCTTGCTGATTTCTGAATCCAGCGCGGTTTTCGCCGTATGTCCGGGCCTTGCAATTTTCGCCGGTTTACGGGACAGAAGCAGAATGGCAAAAGCAGCATCCAAAATTGACGAAATGCCGTTCGAAAAGGCGCTCGCCGAACTCGAAGGCATTATCGAACAGCTCGAAAGCGGCGGCGTCGAGCTCGAGAAATCGATCGAACTTTATGAACGTGGCGCAGGGTTGAAGGCGCATTGTGAGGCGAAACTGCGCGCGGCAGAGGAGCGGATCGAGAAAATCGTCGCTAAAGGCGACGGGCAGGTGGGCGCCGAGCCGGCTGCTTTCGACTAAAATCGCCAATAGATTGATTAGATTGACGATTCCGCCAATCCCACGGGCGTCGGGAAGGCGATACGGCTTCTTTGCCAAAGAAATTGCGGAATTGTCCTCAAAATTCCATGATTGGCGTTTGTTGTCGCCGCTTCAATGCGCTAGCAAGGGGTCTTGTTTTTCGCGTCGCCCATGCTGAGCGCACTTTTGGGGTATTGGCGGCCCGCCGCACATTGGACGCGATTACTATGTTTGGGGTGGGGACCGCCCATTAGCGTTGGAGATCATGACCATGGCACTGGAAACGCCGTTGCTCGATACCGTGAATATGCCGTCGGACCTGCGGAAGCTGGACAAGGCGCAGCTACGCCAATTCGCCGATGAACTTCGGGCCGAAGTTATTGACGCCGTATCCCAAACTGGCGGCCATCTCGGCTCAGGCCTTGGCGTGGTCGAACTGACGACGGCGATCCACTATGTCTTCAACACCCCAGAAGATCGCCTGGTCTGGGACGTTGGCCACCAGTGCTATCCGCATAAAGCGATCACAGGCCGGCGCGACCGCTTGCGCACCCTGCGCCAGGGCGGCGGCCTTTCTGGATTCACCAAGCGCTCCGAGAGCGAATACGATCCATTTGGCGCGGCGCACGCTGCGACGTCGATCTCCGCCGCCACTGGCTTCGCCGAAGCCGCGCGGCACTTGAACAAAGACGCGACCGCCATCGCGGTCATTGGCGACGGGTCGATGTCGGCTGGCATGGCCTATGAGGGCCTTAACAACGCCGGACACTTGGCGTCGAAAATGGTCGTTATTCTCAATGACAACGACATGTCGATTGCGCCGCCCGTCGGCGCCATGAGCGCCTATTTGGCGCGGGCGTCCTCGTCTGGCGTCTACCAAGGCTTCCGCAAGTTCACCAAGCAATTGTCAAAACGTCTGCCGCGGCGGATTTATGACAGCCTCGCCAAAGCCGAAGAATACGGTCGCGGCATGGTCACCGGTGGAACGCTGTTTGAAGAGCTTGGCTTCTACTATGTCGGCCCAATCGACGGCCACAATCTCGACCATCTGGTGCCGGTTTTGGAGAACGCCCGCGACATGCATGACGGTCCGGTCCTGGTTCATGTCGTGACGCAGAAGGGCAAAGGGTATTCCTACGCAGAGGAAGCCGCCGACAAATACCACGGCGTGGCCAAATTCGACGTCGTCTCGGGCAAGCAGAAGAAGGGCACGCCGAACGCGCCCGCCTACCAAAAAGTGTTCGCCCAGACCCTGATCAACGTCGCTGAAAGCGACGACAAGATTGTCGGCGTCACCGCGGCGATGCCGTCTGGCACCAGCCTCGACATGTTCGAAAAGGTCTATCCGGATCGGATGTACGACGTCGGGATCGCCGAACAACACGCCGTCACCTTCGCTGCGGGGCTCGCCGCGGACGGTCTGCGGCCGTTCTGCGCGATTTATTCGACCTTCCTGCAGCGCGGTTACGATTCTGTCGTGCATGACGTAGCGATTCAAAAACTGCCGGTGCGCTTCCCGATGGATCGCGCGGGCCTCGTCGGCGCCGATGGCCAGACCCACGCCGGCGCCTACGACATCGCCTATCTCGGCTGTATCCCGAACATGATCCTGATGGCCGCTGGCGACGAAGCGGAGCTCGTCCACATGACGACCACCGCCGCCGAGATCGACGACGCGCCGGTCGCGTTCCGTTATCCGCGCGGCGAGGGCATGGGCGTCGAGATGCCGGCGGTCGGGCAGATTCTTGAAATCGGCAAGGGTCGAATCGTCCGTGAGGGAACTAAGGCGGCGATCTTGTCCTATGGCGGTCGCTTGCAAGAGGCGTTGAAAGCCGCAGAAACGTTGGAGGCCCAGGGTCTTTCCACCACCGTCGCGGACGCTCGCTTCGCCAAGCCGCTGGACACCGACTTGATCTTACGCTTGGCGCGCGAGCACGAAGTGTTGGTGACGATCGAAGAAGGATCGATCGGCGGTTTTGGCGCCTATGTGCTTCAGTATCTGGCCGGCGCAGGCGTCCTCGACCAAGGTTTGAAGATCCGAACCATGACCTTGCCGGATGTATTCCAAGATCAAGATTCGCCGTTCAACATGTATGAGACGGCGCAATTGAACGCGACGCATATTGTCGAGCGCGTTCGCGAAGCGCTCGGCGCATCGGCGAACATCGTCAATCTGCACGGATAAGAACGCTAAGACGCCATGGAAACGCCGCGCCTCGACGCCTTTCTGGTCGCGCGCGGCGATTTTCCCAGCCGCGCTAGGGCGCAGGCGGCGATCAAGGCCGGTCACGTTAAACTGAATGGCGCGTCAGCGACGAAGCCGTCGGCGTCAGTGCCCGTCGGGGCCGATGTCGCCGTTGACGGCGACGCCCATGACTTTGTGTCCCGGGGCGGCGTCAAGCTCGACGCGGCGCTTGCCCAATTCGACATTGATCCGAGCGGCCGTCACTGTCTTGATCTTGGCGCCTCCACGGGCGGCTTTACCGACGTTCTCCTTCGCCGGGGCGCGGCAAGCGTCGTCTGTATTGACGTGGGCGCAGGGCAATTGCACCCTTCTCTCGTTGCTGATCGCCGCGTCGTCAGCCATGAGAAAACGAACGCCAAAGATCTCACCGCGGCTTTAGCCGGCGCGCCCGACCTTATCGTCTGCGACCTGAGCTTCATCAGTCTAACCAAGGCGTTGCCGGCTGCATTGGCGATAGCCGCGCCGACCGCGCGTCTGATCGCATTGGTGAAGCCGCAATTTGAAGTCGGGCCGAAGCACATTGGCAAGGGCGGCATCGTCAAGGATGTGGATGGGGTTGTGCGACGCGCCGTCAACGACGTCGCCGCATGGCTCGACCGTCAAGAAGGGTGGCGCGTGATCGGCGTCATCGATAGTCCGATCAAAGGCGGAGATGGAAATCGCGAGTTTCTAATGGCGGGCGAAAAGCGAGGAGGCGACGTCTAGCAATGACCCAAGAATGGGTGGTGTTATTGCGTGGGATCAATGTCGGCGGCCGCAATAGCTTGCCCATGGCGGCTTTGCGCGACATGCTGGACGACATCGGGTGCGCCGAGGTGCGCACATATATCCAAAGCGGCAATTGCGTCGTCGCATGGGAAGGCGACGGCGTCGCTCTCGCTGAAAATCTAGCGTCCAGCGTTTTCGCCGCCTATGGCTTCAAGCCATGGGTTTTGGCCCTGCCCATGGATGCGTTCGCCGCCGCGCTCGCCGCCAATCCTTTCACGGTTGATGAAGGCCTGGAAAAAACCGTCCATCTTTTCTTTATGGCGACGTCGCCTGACGCCTTGGATGCGCCAGCCGTGGACACTGCGGCCTTGGATGCGTTGCGTGCGCCGAGCGAGGCGTTTTCGGTCGTTGGTTCGGTCTTCTATCTCCACGCTCCCAACGGCATTGGTCGGTCGAAATTGGCGGCGCGGCTGGAAGCCGCGATCGGCGTCGATGTGACCGGCCGCAATTTACGCACGGCGCGAGCGATCTATGCTCTTGCGCGACGCTGAAATTACAATCAGAGCGGTGACGGAAAGAACGAGCGATCATGGGCAATAAGCGAAGCCGCCGGCAGGCGCCGCCTGCGATTGAATTGACCGGAAAGGTGCGCGCCATCGGCCCGCGCGGCGACGGCGTCGTCGAGACGGCGACGGGCGCCGCCTATGCGCCGTATACGGCGCCTGGCGACGAAGGGATTTTTAGCGTTGCGGGCGACCGGGCCGAGGCGCGATCTCTCACTGCGTTAAGCGATCAGCGGGCGGATCCGATCTGTCGTCACTATGGCGACTGCGGCGGCTGCGTGCTGCAACATCTTACGACAGACTATTATCGCGCATGGAAGGCGCAAATCGTGGTCGACGCCTTGGCGAAGGCCGGGCTCCATGACGTCCCTATGCAGCCTATAGAAACGTTTCCGGCAAACGTTCGCCGTCGCGCCTCATTTGGCGTGGTGAAAACCGGCGGCGCGACGCGGGTCGGCTTTAATCGCCGTCGGTCTTCGCGGATCGCCGCGATCCATGATTGCCAAGTGCTACGGCCCGACCTCATGGCGGCGATGCCGGCGTTGGAGGCCCTCGCGAAGGCGATCCCCGCCGACGCTTTCGACATCGCAGCGACCGCCTGCGCCAATGGCGTCGACATCAACGTGCGCTCGCGGCGCTTTCGCGATCCAAGCCCAAAGCAATGGACCGCGTTAACGACGGCGTGCGCGGACTTGCCCTTCGTGCGCGTGTCGTTGAACGGCGATACGGTGATCGCGCGCGATACGCCGTTCGTCGTCATGGGCGCATCGAAAGTGACGCCGCCGCCAGGGGGATTCCTGCAAGCAAGCGATGAGAGCGAAGTGGCGTTGGCGCGTTTGGTCCTTGACGCTGTCGGGCCGGCGAAGGCGGTCGCCGATCTATTCTGCGGCGTCGGCGCGTTCGCCCTGCGCATGGCCGAGCGCGCATCCGTATTCGCCGCCGACGCCGACGGACCGGCGATTGAGGCGCTGACCCTGGCGGCGGCGCGTGGCGCCCGCGAAGGCCTATTCAAAAGCCCGATGGGGATTGAAGCGCGCAATCTCGAGGACCGTCCGCTCATGGCGACTGAGCTCGCCCGATTTGGCGCTGTGGTCTTCGATCCCCCCCGTGCAGGGGCTGCGGCGCAAGCGAAGGAGGTGGCGACATCTCCCGTGCCTACGGTTGTTGCGGTGTCTTGCAATCCCGCCACATTCGCCCGCGATGCGAGAATTTTGGTCGATGGCGGCTATCGGCTCACAGCGGTGACCCCAGTGGATCAGTTCGCCTTCGCCGCCCATGTGGAGCTGGTCGCCGTCTTCCAGCGTTAGAAGCGCGGACCCGCTTGCCCCCTCGGTCCCCGCCCCGCGTTGCCTGAGCGGCGCTTCTCGATTAAACTTCGGACAAGGGATCCACTATCCTTGGGGGACATTATGCGCGGAATTAGCCTGGCCTGCCTGTGCGTGGGTCTTGTGACGCCTACGGTCGCGACGGCTCAGGAGAGCGGCGCGGCCGCCGTCACCAACGTCGCTATCGACACCAGCGAGCTCGCGAAGGGCGCCTTATTGCAGCGGGGCGGCACTCGCGGAAGACCTCGCGGCCAGGGCGGAGGACAGGGCGATGGCCGCACTGGCGAAGGCGCGGGCCCATTCGGCAAGCCTGGGAACAGATCGGCGGCGCCTCCCGCCGCCCAGCAGGCGACGTTCAAATGTCGGGTGACAGGTTTTCAGTACGCCGCGGGCGACGATATCTTGAGCGAGAAGCTTGAGGAAAAGAACGGCGAAAAGGTCTACGACTACATTTCCGTCGATCAAGACGCCAACTACGTCGCCGCGTTGAGCGCTGATAGCGAAATTTATTCCGTCTATAATCTCCGTGTGCGGGATAAGGCCTATAAGGGTTACGACTTCATGAGCGGCCCTGACCACCTGCTGAATTTGAACCGCGGCACCGGAAAATTTTTCCGTATGCCTACTGTTCATGCGGGACGGGTCAACTATAACACGGATAAGATTATCCCGCACCCGGTCGTCATCGCAGCTGGCGATAAGCGCATCACGGCGCTGATCGGCATTTGCGAAAGCCGCGAAGAAGAATTCAAGAAATTACCGACGGTTGAGCCGAAGAGCTTCTAAGCGCTTAACCGCATTGCCCGCGGTGGCGTAAGACGTGGTCAAGCACGACGCATGCGGTCATGGCGACGCCGACCGGCACGGCGCGAATCCCAACGCATGGGTCGTGACGACCTTTGGTGGCGATTTCGGTCTCCGCGCCGTCTTTGGTGATCGTCCGGCGCGGCGTCAGGATGGACGAGGTCGGCTTCACGGCGTATCGCGCCACTAATGGTTGTCCTGATGAAATGCCCCCGAGCACGCCGCCAGCGTGGTTGGAGAGAAACTGCGGCGCGCCGTCCTTGATGCGTATTTCATCGGCGTTGCTTTCGCCGGACAGCGCCGCGGCGGCCATGCCTTCGCCGATCTCAACGCCTTTCACCGCGTTGATGGTCATCAGCGCGGCGCCGAGATCGCTGTCGAGCTTGCCGTATACCGGAGCGCCTAAGCCGGCGGGCAGGCCCGTGGCTTCGACTTCAATCATGGCGCCGAGGGACGACCCGTCTTTGCGCGCGGCGTCGAGGTGGGCTTCCCATTCCTTGGCGGCGATGGGGTCGGCGCACCAAAACGGATTGTCGTCGACGCCGGACCAATCGAACCGGTCGCGATCGATGCGATGTGGGCCCATTTGCACCATCGAAGAGCGGATCTCGACGGTCGGCGCAATCTTGGCCAGCACGGCGCTCGCGACGGCGCCGGCGGCGACCCGTGCGGCGGTTTCACGCGCTGACGATCGTCCGCCGCCGCGATAGTCTCTGACCCCATATTTTGCGTCGTAGGTATAGTCAGCGTGGCCCGGCCGATACTTGTCGCGGATCTCCGAATAGTCCTTCGATCTTTGGTCGACATTCTCGATCATGAGACTAATCGGCGTTCCCGTGGTGACGGGAGCGCCATGGTCGGCGAGGATGCGTTCGTCTTCGAAGACGCCGGAGAGGATTCGGGCAGCGTCCGGCTCACGCCGTTGGGTGACGAATTTCGATGTCCCAGGGCGGCGCTTGTCGAGGGCGGCCTGGATGTCGGCGATCCTTAGCGGTATGCCTGGAGGGCAACCGTCTATAACGCAACCAAGGGCGGGCCCGTGGCTCTCTCCCCAGGTGGTCACTCGGAACAAGACGCCGAAAGTATTGTGGGACATAGCGGTTAATCTTCAATCTTGTCGCTGCGGCGACTCGGATGCTGCAAGAATACGTCCAACACGCCTACGCGAAGCGAGAAGGAGAGGCAAATGGGCCGGAACAAGATCATCCCCGACACGCCAAGCCAAGAAGTCTATGCGGCGGAGGAAGACCAGGGCGAGGTGTTCGCTCAAGACGATCCGTTCGAGTTGTTTCACGAATGGTTCGTTTTGGCCAAAGCGAGCGAACCGAACGACGCCAATGCTTTTACTCTCGCCACTGTCGACGGGACCGGCATGCCCGACGCGCGAATCGTCTTGATGAAGGACCTCGACGACAAAGGTCTATCTTTCTTCACGAATGCGCAAAGCGCCAAAGGGCGGCAATTGGCGTCGCAACCTTGGGCCGGCGCTGTATTCCATTGGAAATCCATCCGCCGGCAAGTGCGGTTCCGCGGCGAAGTGCAGGAAGTCAGCGCTCGCGACGCCGACGAATATTTCGCTGCGCGCGCGCGGGGCTCGCAGATCGGCGCCTGGGCGTCCAATCAATCGGCGGAAATCGCCTCGCCGGACGGCCTGGCCCGGCGCGTAGAGGAGTTTGAAGACACCTACGCCGGCAAGACCGTGCCGCGTCCGCCCCATTGGACCGGATATCGGCTACGCCCTACGGAGATCGAGTTTTGGGTCAATCGGCCGTTTCGCTTACATGACAGGCTACGTTTTGATTTGAGCGACGGCGCTTGGTCCCAGCGCCGCTTGTTCCCCTAGTCGAGGCGCTTACGGGATCGGTTGCTTTAGGGACCGAAACTCAGCCGTCATGGATGGCGCGCCGTCGCATGACACCGCGCCGATATTCACCAAACGGATCAGGTGCGCCAAGACATTGAGCGCCGCTGCCCCATGCAAGCGCTTGTCGACGCCGGCGTAGATCACCGGGACCATGTCCGTCACGGTGGTGCGTCCTTCGCGCAATTGCGTCAGGATTTGCCCGTCGCGGATGAACCGATGGGCGCGGACCGCCCGGACGAAGCGGTGCGGGTCTTTGATCGGTGCGCCGTGGGTCGGAAAATATTCGACGTCGTCGCGCTCTAACAGAAGATCCAGGCTGTCGATATATGCGGCCATGTCGCCGTCCGGCGGCGCCACCACTGTCGTCGCCCAGCCCATGATATGGTCGCCAGTGAACAGCGCGCGTTCTTCGCGCAGACCGAAGCACAAATGATTCGACAAATGGCCGGGCGTGTGGACCGCCTCGATGGTCCATCCAGGTCCTTCGAACCTGGCGCCGTCGGCGATCAATGCATCGGGGGCGAAACCATAGTCGCCGCCTTCGTCGAGCGCTGGCGCGTCGTCTTTTTTCGTGCGCACGGGATGCGGCCCAAACGCGAAGATTTTGGCGTCCACCATGTCCGCGAATCGCCGCGCGCCGCCGCAATGGTCGTGATGGGTGTGGGTGATCAAGATATGGCTTACGGTCGCAGCGCCGACGCCCTCCACGAGGGCGGACAGATGCTCGTCCAGATCTGGACCTGGATCGATCACCGCGACCGGACCTTCGTCGGGTCCGATGATATAGGTTCCGGTGCCAGTATAAGTGAAAGGGCTCGGGTTCTTCGCGATCACGCGCCGGATCAATGGCGACAAGCGCTCCGCGCGCGCATATTCGAAATCGATGTCCTTGACGAAAGGAATGTCGGGCAAGACGCGGCGTCCAATCTCTAGTTAGGCGGAGAGCGTCGCCAAACGGTCTTCGGTCAATTGCGCGAACGCATCCGCTAGGCCGCGCATCGCTTTGAACTTCTCTTTGCTTGGCAGCGCTGAGGGCGGTCCCATATCCGTTTTGTTCGCATCGACGATGTAGATCCTGCCGTCGCCGCGATGGCGCAGCACGTCTAAGCCGCCAAAGTCTAAGTTCATCCCCGTGGCGAAGTCGCGAATCTTGGCCTGCTCTTGAGCCGACAACATGGCGTCGGCGTCGACCAAATCCACCCGGTGATTGTCGTTGGAGAAGCGTCGATCCATGGTCCGTCGCTTCAGATAGACAAACGGAATGCGGCCGCCCACCACGGGGGTGCGAATATCGATGAATTCATGACCGTCGAACGTATTGTCGATCAAGCGCTGATAGACACGATCATGGCGCGCCTGCGGCAGCGGGCAATCGATGATGACGCCGTCATGTTTGCCGTTGGCTTCTGATTTTTCCACCGCGCGCCCAGAGAACTGCGTCGGGTCAATGGTGAGCCCATAGCCGAACACTTCTTCGAAGACGCGGGCGACGACGCTTTTGCGAATGTCGTAGCAACCGATGTTGAAGGCAGGCTTATTCGTCGGCGCGCGCCGTTGGGCGGTGAGGAATTCCCGATCTTCAAAATAGAAATGCAGATCCGCTTCGTCGTGATTGTCGACGATTTTCACGTCGGCCAGCTGGCACACCGGCCAGATCGCGTAGTACGAGCGCGGTTTTTTCGGAAAGAACGAGATTCGCGCCAAGGGCTCGCGCCCGCGCAGAAAGCGGCTGGCGCGAACGCCTTGCACCAAGCCGACAAAGCTTGCGATGCGCAAGGCTTCTTTCGCGAAATCCCCCGTCAGCGGGATTTCCGCGCCGGTTTCTTTCGCAATTAATTGATTGCCGGAGATTTGATAATCATTGAACATTTGACGCCGCCTGAATGCCGTTCACCTATCTCCCCCGCAACCCGCGTTTCACCCCGCCACCGTGGCGGATTTCATAGCTAAAGGGAAATAAACTCGGCGCGATCATTAGCGTGTGCGCCCAATTTCCCCACATCCGCGAGTTCTGCTGACCCGCCACCCGTGCAACGGCCCGCCATTTGCGACGGCGTTGGCATGTGTGTCAAAGCCAAACAAAATCTTAACACCGAGATCGCGGACAACGAAAGCCATGTCGTTGATTCACCATGTTTTAAGCCGGTCCGCCTTCTCGCGTCGCTTTTTGCCTTAGCCGTCATCGCTCCGTCAATCTCCAACCAGGCGATGGCGCAAGATCGCGCTCATCGCACGGCGGCCGCTGGCGGCGTCACGCTGGGTGACCCGAGCGACGGCGTTGCGGATCGCGCGTACGTCACAGCGCCGCCAAATTACCGCTATGTGGTGATGAAGTCCCCGGGGAGCTTCGTCGATTGCGGCGCCAGCGTCGAAGTCCGCACCGTCGACGCGGCGGGACGCGACCTCGCCGGCCTGTCATGCGCGGTCACGTTGACCGAGACGATCGTTATCCCCGCAGCGGCGCAGAGCGCTCGGTTAATCGTCCACTATTGATCGCGCCGCCGCGATCGCGCCGGCTGCGCGATTGGGTCAAGACGCTACGGCGTCGAGCAATGGGCGGTGACCGTGCAGCTGAAACCCCGCGGCGTCGGCTTCGGCCAAGACCGAATCAACATCCGCCCCAGCGTACACTTTCGCCATCGACCGCAGCACGATGGATCGCATGCCGGATCGGCAAAAGGCGAGAATCGGCGCGTCGGCGGCGGCGAGATCGTTGAAGTCAGCCAGTTGGGCTTCGCTGATCCCCGCCTGGCCGACCGGCGCGTGCAGGTAAGCGACGCCAGCGGCTTTCGCCGCCGCCGCGATCTCATCGCTCGTCGGTTGGCCTGGTTCTTCATGGTCGGGTCGATTGTTGACGATGGCCCGCACGCCCATGGCGGCGGCTTCAGCCACCTCCGCTGCGGTGATCTGCGGCGCGACGAAAAAGTCGCTAGCGACTGGGATGAATTTCGGATTTGGCGCATTGGTCATAGCTTGGTCCTCCTGACCGCTTGCGGCGTCGTCTTGCCGACCTTGCCGCGAGTGTTTAAGCCGGAGCGGGACGGAACGCTACAGGTTCTTCACCGAACGCGAAGGGGATTGCCATGACCACGGCGAAGGCGCCGCCGCTTTTTCATCTCGCCATTCCGGTGGACGATCTCGCCGCCGCCGATGCGTTCTACGGGGCGCTGATGGGCTGCGCCAAAGGCAGGCGCACCGCGGAATGGACGGATTATAATTTCTTCGGCCACCAATTGGTCACGCATTTATCCGCGGAAGCAGGCCATCAGAATACGAATAAAGTAGACGGCGAGGACGTGCCGGTGCGCCATTTCGGCGTCATCCTGGATCATGAAGACTGGCGATCCTTGGCCGATCGAATGCTCGCCGCCGGCGCCGACTTCATTATTCCGCCAACGCTGCGGCATAAGGATCAGCCAGGCGAACAGCACATATTTTTCGTGCGCGATCCCGCCGGCAATGCGCTTGAGTTCAAGAGCTTCCGCAATCCAGACGATGTCTTCGCCGTTTAGGCTTTCTATTCCGGCAGCTTGTTGAACGCCACCTCGCCGCCGACCACGGTCAGCACCGGTTCGGCCTCGCGAATGGCTTCAAGCTCCACTGTCATGATGTCTTTTGAAAAGCCGGTGAAATCCGCCGCCTTACCGACTTCAATGGTGCCGAGCGTATCTTCCTGGAAAGAGGCGATCGCTGGCCACAGAGTGAACATTTTCAACGCTTCCGCGCGGGAAACCGCCTGATCTTGTCGCCAATCGTCATCGGCGTAGCCGTCCAACCCACGGCGCGCAGTAGCGGCGTAGAATTCGATCAACGGATCGCCGCGCTCGACCGGCGCGTCAGAACCGCCGGCGATGATCGCGCCGGCCTCGATCAGGCTGCGCCAGGCGTAGGCCCCGTCCAATCGATCCGGACCAAGACGGCTTGGCGCGAAATAAAGATCGCCGATGGCGTGGCTCGGCTGCATAGAAGGGATGACGCCAAGCGCGGCGAAGCGGGGAATATCTTCGACATGGAGGATCTGCGCGTGCTCAATGCGCCAGCGTGGGTCGCTCACCGCTCTCGCTGCGTCTGGGGTCGCGGCGAAAACCTCTTCATACCAATTGAGCAGAAGTTTATTGCCGCGATCGCCTATGCCGTGAGCGTTCACTTGCACGCCCGCCTCCAGCGCCTTGGTCATCG